>JAJZWW010000017.1 GCA_021846485.1 Actinomycetes bacterium | reverse complement strand
CGATGGTCAGTCGGACGACGGTCTCGCCGCTGCGCAGCCGTCCGACGGGCAGGTCGCCCATGCGCTCGGCGAGGAAGGCGAAGTCCTCCGGCTCGGGAGCGACGACCGCCGAGAACTGGGTGGGAAGGCTCTTCGGTTTGCGGAACACCCTCCGATGAGCCCCCGGACGCTCGGGGGGGGCGAGGTAGCCCAGGCAGCGGCACTCGGCGACCCGGTAGGTGCGCCGCTCCTGCTCGTGCAGCGGGTGGGCGCCGGTGTCGTCGCGGGCGTCGTCGGCGAGGAGGGTGCCGGCCACCCGCTCCGCCCAGCCAGGCTCGCGGTGCTCGGTCCCGTAGGTCACGTCGACCACCCGGAACAGGTACCGCCGGCCGGTGGCCTCGTCCACCGCGACCAGCAGCTCACCGAGGAACAGGTCCTCGTCGGGCGCCGCTCGGAACACCCCGTCGAGCACGTTC
This sequence comes from Actinomycetes bacterium, assembly GCA_021846485.1. Classification (GTDB taxonomy): domain Bacteria; phylum Actinomycetota; class Acidimicrobiia; order Acidimicrobiales; family Palsa-688; genus JAKAQB01. Next base: position 18,198 of record JAJZWW010000017.1, on the reverse strand, counting down.
TTGCCGTAGAGCCGACCGCGCACGGTCCGACCGGGGGGGCGAGATGGGGGAGCGGGGGCGGTGTCGGCCACGCTGCCAGCTTGGCAGCCGGGACCGACGGGCCGGCGGAGGGCGGCCACTACCGGTCGACTGCTCGACGAGGACCCGGCGGCAGTGGTGGAGGTCGCCAGGCGGTCGGTCGGGATGACCCCGGTGGGGATCAGGCCCGCTCCATCAGCCGGTGGCGGTCGGTGAAGGCACGTTCTCTCACCTCGGGGGCCACGCCGGCGCCGGCGAGGGCGTCGTCGACACGCCGGAACAGCTCGGCCCTCAGCCAGCCGGGACACGCGGCCAGGCGGTCGGCGACGGCCAGGGGGTAGGGGTAACCGGGGAAGGCGGCGTCGTCGCAGAGCGCGGCGAGCCTCCCGAGGCCGCCGGCGGGATCGGCGTCGGCCGGCAGGTCGACCCGGAACGCGAAGCGGGCGTCGGGGTCGAGGCGAGCGACGTGGACGCCGAGCCCGGGTCCGAGCTCGGGCCGGGTGGTGGCCACCCTGGCCCACCAGGTCGCCCGCGACCCGAAGGTGGCCTCGGCCTCGAGCTCCATGGCGCCCACGAGTGGGGTGCCGCTCCGGGCGAGCGAGGAGTGCTTGGTGATCCCGGCGAGCAGCACGCCCCGGGCGCCGGCGCGCTCGAGCAGGGCCGCGACCCAGGCGGCGGGGATCCGCCAGTCGGGCTGGAGGTCGCCGTCGACGAGCACGAGCCCCCCGGGCTCGCAGGCGTCGACGGCAGCCGAAACCGCCTGCCACTCTGCCCAGTCGCGCAGGAGGTTGACGTCGACGGCGGTGTCGGGGTCGACGGGGACGCCGGCGGCCGCCAGGGTCGCGCGGCTCTCACCCAGGCCGAGCAGGTGGGCGCTGAGCGCACCCTCGTCCTCCCGCACGCAGGACCCGTCCCGCCAGCGGACCGTCGCCGCGCGGGTGACATACAGCTGGAGGCAGCGGGCGTCGGCGACGAGGGCCTGGCCGCCGTCGACCGCCCAGGCGTCCGGCGGCGCCCCCCGGCGCTCCAGGGGGTGGATGCTGACCGTGGGCTCGAAGACCAGGTCCCGGCCGGCGGGGTCGGACAGGGTGGACCCGCCCCCGGTGAGGATCCCGGCGAGGCGACGGGCGGTCTGGTCGAGGTCGGCCACGAGCCCAGGCTGGCACGTGGTGGTGACCGGCTCGGCGTGTTGCCGCCTGGCTTCAGGCGAGGGCCTTGATCTGGCGGATCAACTTGTCCTCGACCTCGATGTTCCAAGCCGACTCTGCGACATCCACCACGAGGAAGAGGTCCGACACGAGGAGCGTCTCGACGGCGGCGACGCCCAGGTGCTCGAGCCACTTTCCAATGCCGAAGCGGAGGGTGACGTCGTTGGGGGACCCCGAGATCTTGACGGTGAAGGCGCGGTCGGCGTCGACGACGCCTCGCAGGAAGCCACCTTTCTTGGCCTGGACGACCACTCCCTGGTCGCTGGGCTGGCTCTGCTGCACGGCGAAGCCCTCCTTCTCCAGTAGGGCTTCGATCTGCGACGCGAACTGTTGCAAGTCGAGGTTCTTGCCCTGGAACTGAAGGGTCTTGTCTCCGAGCATGGGTCCTCCTTGGATCCGCGTTCTGGCCCGCCCGGGTAGGGGTCTCGGCCACGGCCCGTCGCGGACGGCGATAGGCCCATCCGAAGCTACCCAGGTTTGGTGGGCGTGCGGCCGCGGGACGACATGACCGTCGGCCGGTGGGCTTCTGGGTAGACTGTCCTACCTAACAGAAGGAGGCGAACGGTGCCCCCGCAACGTGGCTCGAACAAGGGTGAGGGCCCTGCGTCTGGTCGGCGGCCCCCGGCGAGGGAGCGGGTGTTGGACGCCGCAGCGGAGTGCTTCTACAACCACGGGGTGAACGGCACGGGCGTCGACATGATCACGTCCGCTGCCGGCGTGGCCAAGATGAGCCTGTACAACAACTTCGCCTCCAAGGACGACGTGGTCCTGGCTTACCTACAGCGGCGCCACGGTGAGTGGCTGGAGTTGTATCGACGTCGGCTCGCTTCCGGCAGCGGCGCACGTGACGGTGTTCGCGCGGTGTTCGACGCCTACATCGAACATGCCGAGAAGCCCTACGCCGGGGGGTTCCGCGGCTGCGGACTGCTCAACGCGGCGGCCGAACTACCCGCTGGCGCTCCCGGCCGCTTGCTGGTCCGCCAGCACAAGGAGCAGGTCGAGGCGCTGCTGGTGGGCCATCTGGCCGAGGTTCCCGGTCTACCGGCGGACCGGGTGGTCCCCCTGGCCGAAGGGCTCTCGTTCCTGCTGGAGGGGGCCATGGCTCGATCCGGCCTGGACGGGACCACCACACGGCTGTACCGGGCCAGGGATCTGGCCATGGAGATCGTCGATGGAGCCACCACCCGAGCCCGGCGATGAGCCGCCGCCGGGAGGCGGGCGCCTTGTGGGTGCTGGCGGCCTCGGTGCTGTGGGGGACGATCGGTACCGCAGCCGCTCAGGCGCCGATGGTCAGCCCGTTGGCGCTCGGAGCCGCAGCCATGGGTCTCGGCGGGCTGCTCCGAGCCGCGACTTCGGGGAGAGCCATGCTCGCCCAGCGGGCCGGACTGCGCGGCCAGCGCCTGACCCTTGCGATCTCCGCCTGCGCCGTGGGCGTGTGTCCCCTCGCGTTCTACTCCTCGATGCGCCTCGCCGGGGTTGCAGTCGGCACCGTGGTGTCCATCGGCTCCGCTCCCATCGCGGCGGCCGTCGTCGAGCGCCTCGTCGATCACCAACCGCTCTCCCGGCGCTGGACCCTCGGAGCGACCGTCGGCGTGGTCGGTGTCGTGGCACTGGCAGCGGGGCGGGCCGGGCCGGCTGGGGCAGCGTCTGGCGAAGCTCAGCGGCTGTTGGGCATCCTGCTCGCCCTCCTGGCCGGGATGACCTACGCGCTCTACTCGTGGGGCGTCACGCGCATCATGCGGAGCGGAGTCTCGCCCGACCCGGTCATGGGAGCGGTCTTCGGGCTCGGCGGGCTGCTGCTCCTGCCCGTCCTGCTCGCCACCGGAGCGCTCATCGTCCACTCCGCTCACACCTGGCAGTGGCGGCCTACATGGCCGTCATCCCGATGTTCCTCGGCTATCTCCTGTTCGGGCGCGGCCTCGCCACCACCTCCGCCAGCACGGCCACCGCGGTGTCGCTGCTCGAGCCCGCCGTCGCCACGACGCTCTCCGTAGCGGTATTGCACGAACGACTTCCCGTGGTCGCGTGGTCGGGTCTGGCCGCAATTGCCCTCAGCCTTCTGATCCTGACCTTGCCGCAGCCCAGACGAGCAAGAGACCCATCAGCAGCCAGCGGGCCAACCGGAGCGAACCGCCCTGGAGAAGCTGCCCCGGCGGTCATCACCACCGACCGCTCCGCTCTCGGGTTGGCCGGGTCGAGGGGGGCCTCGGCCTCTCGCACCCGCCCCGAGGTCCGGTGACGGAGAAGGTCTTTTGGGGGATGATGGGCGCATGCCCCGGGCCATCTGGAGCGGGTCGGTCAGCTTCGGGCTGGTCAACGTGCCCGTCAAGCTCCTCACTGCCACCTCGTCCAAGGACGTGCGCTTCCACCACGTCCACGCCACCGACCACGCCCGCATCCAGATGAAGCGGGTGTGCTCGGCCGACGGTGGCGAGGTCGACTACTCGGAGATCGTGAAGGGATACGACCTCGGCGGCGGCCGCTACGTGGTGGTGGAGCCCGACGAGCTGGCGGCGCTCGACCCGGAGGGGACCCGTTCGATCGACATCGAGGAGTTCGTCGACCTGGCCGAGATCGACCCCGTGTACTTCGAGCACAGCTACTACCTGGTGCCTGACGAGCGGGCGACCAAGCCCTACGCCCTGCTGGTCGAGGCGATGTCGCTCGCCGGGAGGGTAGCCCTGGGTCGCTTCGTGCTGCGCACCAAGCAGTACTGGGCGACGCTGCGGGCCCACGAGGGGGTGCTGGTGCTCGCCACCATGCTCTACGCCGACGAGATCGTGCCCGTAGCCGACCTCGGGGTGGCGACCACCGAGCAGACCGCCCCGAGCGAGCGGGAGCTGGCGATGGCCGCCCAGCTGGTCGAGTCCCTGTCCGCGCCGTTCGACCCGTCCCGCTACCACGACGAGTACCGGGACAAGGTCCTCGCGCTGGTGGAGGCCAAGGCCGAGGGGCAGGTCCTGGCCGCGCCGGAGGAGAAGGCCCCGGCGGCTCCCGTCGTCGACCTGATGGCCGCCTTGGAGGCGAGCCTGGCCGCCGCCCGCTCCCGCGCCGGCGGGGGGGACGCCGCCAGGGCCAGCGCGTGAGCGCGGCGGCGACCGTGGAGGTCGGCGGCCGCCGGCTGGCGCTCTCCAACCTGGACAAGGTGCTGTGGCCGGCGACCGGGTTCACCAAGGGGGAGATGGTCGACTACTACGCCCGGATCGCCCCGGTGATGCTGCCCCACCTGGCGGACCGCCCGGTCACCCTGAGGCGGTGGCCGGATGGGGTGGAGGCGGGGTCGTTCTTCGAGAAGCACTGCCCGTCGCACCGTCCGGAGTGGGTGCCGACGATCACCCAGGGGAAGGTCGCGGCCTGCGCGATCGCCGAACCGGCGGCGCTGGTGTGGACCGCCAACCTCGCGGCCGTCGAGCTGCACCCGACGCTCGCCACGGCACCCGAGCTGGAGCGGCCGCGGTCGGTGGTCCTGGACCTCGATCCCGGCCCGCCGGCGGACCTGCTCTCCTGTGCCCGGGTCGCGATGCTGCTGCGCGCGCTGCTCGACCGTCTCGGCCTGGCAGTGTGGGCCAAGACGTCGGGATCCAAGGGCTTGCAGCTGTACGTGCCGACCAACACCCCGGTCGGCTACGACCAGACCCGCGAGCTGGCGTTGGGCCTGGCTCGCCTCGTGGAGGGCGCCCACCCGGACCTGGTCGTCACCACCCAGGACCGTCGGGCGCGCCCGGGCAAGGTGCTGATCGACTGGAGCCAGAACCACCCGACCAAGACGACCGTCTGCGTCTACTCGCTGCGTGCGTGGAGGACTCCCTCGGTGTCCGCCCCGGTCACCTGGGAGGAGCTCGAGGAAGCTCTGGAGGACGAGGACGGCGAGCGGCTGCGATTTTCCCCTGGAGCGGTGCTCTCCCGGGTGGCCGAGTGGGGAGACCTGCTGGAACCGGTGCTGCACGTGGAGCAGGAGCTGCCCCGCCTCGGATGAGGCTGCTTCGCCGGTGGCCGGGTCGGATCAGAAGCGGACGGCGGTGAGCTCGGGGTACCACTCCCGGGCGCGCTCGAGCGCCCCTCGCCAGCGGTCCCGTCCCGGGTCGGCCCCGGACGGCTCGACCACCGCAGCGGGCGACCATGCGTCGGCCACCTCCTCCTCGTCGGCCCAGGTCCCGACTGCCATCCCGGCGAGGTAGCCGGCTCCGAGGACCGTCGCCTCCCGCTCCCGGCACACCTCCACCGGACGGGCGCAGCAGTCGGCGAGGGCCTGGACGAAAAGCGAGTTGGCGCTCATCCCGCCGTCCACCCGGAGGCTCTGCGGGGAGACGCCGGCGTCGACCTCGACCGCCTCGAGCAGGTCGGCGCCGGAGTGGGCGACGCCCTCCAGCACGGCCCGCACGAGGCGGGCCCGCCCGACGCCGCGGCTCACCCCGAGCAGCGCCCCGCGAGCCCCGAAGTCCCACTGGGGAGTCCCGAAGCCGAGCAGGGCCGGCACGAAGACCGCACCCCCGCAGTCCTCGGCGCTGGCCGCGACCGCCTCGGACTCCGCCGGCGCGCCCAGGGCGCCGAGGTCCTCGACCAGCCAATCGACCGCGGAACCCGCGGCCAGCATGATCGCCTCCACCCCCCAGGTGAGCTCGCCGGCGCGGGACCAGGCGACGATCGGGAAGCACCCCCGCTCCCCGCGGGTGCGGTAGGAGGGGCGCTCGGCGACGCACACGTCGAGCATCGCCCCGGTCCCGAAGGTCGCCTTGGCGAGGCCCGGCCGGGTGCAGCCCTGGCCGACCAGCGAGGCCTGCTGGTCGCCGGCGAGGCCGGCGATCGGCGGGGCACCGGGGAGCGCGACGGCGTCCCCGACGGTCCCCGAGGAGTCGACCAGGCGGGGCAGGCACCACTCCGGGACACCGAGGCGGGCGAGGCGGTCCGCCCGCCAGCCCTCGGCGCGCTCGTCGAGCAGGCCGGTCACCGCCGCGTTGGTGCGGTCGGTGACGTGCAGCTGCCCGCCAGAGAGGTGCCAGGCGATCCAGCTGTCCATCGTGCCGAGACGGGTGGAGGGGCTGCGAGCCGGGTCGTGGTGGTCGAGCAGCCAGGCGTACTTGGTGGCCGACTCGTTGGGGGAGAGGCGCAGCCCCTCGCCCTGGAGCTCGAGGCAGGTGCCGGCGGTCCGCAGGTCCTGCCATCCGAGGGCCGGACCGAGCGCCCGGCCGGTGGTGGCGTCCCAGGCGACCGCCGACGCCCGCTGCGCGGCGACGCCCACCGCCCGGACCGGGCCGCCGGCGGAGAGCGATTCCCCGGCGGCGTCCAAGGCCGCGTCGGCGATCGCGTCGGCGTCCAGCTCGACCAGGCCGGGGAACGGCACGCTCGGAGGCGTCGGGCGGCGTGCCACGTGCTCCACGCTCCCGTCTGGGCGCACCACCCCGGCCCGCACGCTGCTGGTGCCGACGTCTACGACGAGGACGCTGATGGTGGCCTCCCGGGATGGACGGAGCCAGCCGATGCTAGCCACCCTCTCGCTCACCGGGCGGGGCGTCGAGGAACGCCTCAGGGCCAGGGCGGCGGCCCGAAGGGCGAGGGCAGGCCGAGCTTGCCCGGGTTGAGGATCCCCGCGGGGTCGAGAGCGGCCTTCAGGGCGGCGAGGACCTCGAAGGCCGGCCCGAGGGCGCCGGCCAGGTAGCGGCCCCGGTTGAGCCCCACCCCGTGGTGGTGGGACAGTGTCCCGCCGCGGCGGAGGGCGGCAGTGGTGATCGCGTCCCACGCCGCCCGGTAGTAGGCCTCGGCCGCCTCCTGCGCCGCCGGGCCCGACGACGGCCCGCTCTCGGCGCCGGCGGGCCTCCCGGCGAAGGTGAAGTACAAGCAGGCGCCGTCCTGGTAGGCGTGGGACTGGTGGGCCGAGGCGGCAATGGTGCCCTCCACCGCCCGCAGCGCTTCGAGCGCGCCGGAGTGCACCCCGGCGAGGGAGGCCCACGAGGCGGCCACCTCGACGGTGTCGGCGACGATCCCGGTCCCGGCCAGATCGGCGAGCGAGGGGACCTCGTTGCGCTGCCGGAGCCAGCGCTCGGCGAGCGCCGGGTCCAGCCGGTCGGCACCGCCGGCCCGGCACTCCTCCTCGACCACCGCCGCGGTGGCGGCGACCAGGCCCGGGTCCCCCTCGTCGACGACCACCAGCCCGCAGCCGTCGAGGCCGGCGAAGTGGCGGGCGGACTCGACCCGGTCGTAGAGGCGCAGCACCGCGGGGGTGGCCCCCCGGCGCAGGATCCTCCGGCAGGCGTCCAGGCCCGACCCGAAGTCCTCCCAGGCCCAGGCGCCGCGGGTCTCGCCCGCGGGCAGCGGCCGGGCTCGGAGGCGCACCTCGGTGACGACCCCGAGGGTGCCCTCGGCGCCGACGAACAGCTGGGTGAGGTCCGGCCCGGTCGCCGAGCGGGGTGCCCGCCCGCCGGTGCGCACCACCCGCCCGTCGGCCAGCGCGACCTCCAGGCCGGCCACCAGGTCCTCGATCTTGCCGTAGCGGGTCGAGTACTGGCCCGCGCCGCGGCACGCCACCCACCCGCCGACTGTCGAGATGGCGATCGACTGGGGCCAGTGCCCGACGGTGAGGCCGTGGCCGGAGCGCAGAGCGGACTCCAGCTCGTCGCCCCAGGTGCCCGCGCCGACGTCCACGAGGAGGCTCGCGTCGTCGACCGTGGCGATCCCGGCGAGGCCAGTCAGGTCGAGCGACACCCCGCCGAAGACCGGGACCGCCCCCCCGCACACACCGCTGCGCCCGGCTGCCGGGGTGACCGGCACCCCCGCGTCGTGGCACACGGCGAGGACCGCGGCCACCTCGGCGGTGCTGCCGGGGCGCGCTACGGCCTCGGGGACCGCCGGCGCCTCGCCGGCTCCCGCCCACCACACCGAGATCGGCCACCAGTCGCGCCCGGCGTCCGGGTCGCCCTCCACCACCGACGAGCACGCCTCCCGGAGGCGCCCGAGCACCCTCGGGTCGAGGGGCACCTCGGCGGAGAAGCGTGACGTCCAGCGCCTCCGCCCTTGCCGGGCCGGGGCGGGGGCCAGCGGGGACGCCGGTGCCGGGGTCCGCTGTCCAGCGGGGCCACTCCGGTTCTCGCCGGCGCCGGCCTCGCCCTGGTTCCCGCCGGCGGCGCCAGAGCCGGTCACCGCGCCGCCCCGGTCCGCCCCGGGCGCCCTGGCGGTTGCCGGGCCGGCGGTGGAACCTCCCCGAGGGCGCGACGCTCGCGCTGCACCGCGGCGAGCAGCGCGTCGAGCTCCCGGCCGCTGCGGTCGTCGTCCCAGCCGAGCTCGGCGGCGAGGAGCTGGGCCACCTCGGGCGCCGCGGACACGGTCGCCTCCCGGTCGAGCAGCAGCGCCCGGGTCCGCCGGGACAGCACGTCGTCGAGGGTGGTGGCCATCTCCCGCCGGGCTGCCCAGACGGCCTCGGCCCGCAGGTAGGGGAGGCCCGGCACGAGCGGCTCCGCCAGGCCCGGGTCTTCCCCGCACAAGGCGGCCACGGCGGTCGCCTCGGTCCCGTGACGCCCCACCAGGTGACGGTGCAGCGCCGGGTCGGCTAGCAGCGGTCCGCGTGGCTCGACCCGCTCCCAGCCGGCGGCTCCGGCGAGCGGCAGGCGCGCGGTGGCGGAGCGCCGCCCGGCGGGGGCCCCGCCGAGGAGCCCGGCGACCGCGTCGAGCGCGTCGGAGGCCATCTTCCGGTAGGTGGTCAGCTTGCCGCCGGTCACGCTCACCAGACCGGACGGGGCGACCTCGACGCGGTGGCGGCGGGAGAGGTCAGCAGATCGGGCTCTCGCCTCGCCGGCGACCAGCGGTCGCAGGCCCGCCCAGGTGGCGGTCACGTCGGCGGGGGTCAGCCCGGCACCGGTCCAGGCGTTGACCGCGTCCAGCAGGCCGTCGCGGTCGGCGGCGCTGCAGAGCGGCTCCGCCAGGTCCCCCTCGTAGTCGGTGTCGGTCGTGCCCACGTAGGTGAAGCGGCCTACCCCGCCCGGGGCGCCGGCCGCCTGGGCGTCCCAGGGGGCCACGAAGACCGTCCGGCTCTCCCCGGGCACGCTCAGCACCGCCGCCCAGTCGCAGGGGAGGCGGTCTGCCGGCACGCTCAGGTGCACCCCCTTGGCGGGCCGCAGCCCCGCCGCGTCTCGGGGCCCGGCCCCGGGCAGGGAGCCCACATCGCCGGCCCACACCCCCGCGGCGTTGACCACCGCCCGGGCGCGCACCTCGGTGCCGTCGGCGAGGACCACCCCACCCACCCGCCCGCCGGGACGGGACACCATCCCGGTCACCGCCGCCCGGGTCACGACCACCGCCCCGCGCAGCGCCGCGGTCCGGGCGACGGCGAGGGTGAGGCGGGCGTCGTCGGCCTGGGCGTCCCAGTAGAGGAAGCTGGCGACCAGCGTGTCGATGCGCAGCGAGGGCTGGTGGGCGAGGGCGTCGGCGGGTCCGACCCGGCGGTGGCGGTGCCCGATGCGCACCCCGCCGCTCGCGTCGTAGAGCCACAGGGCGCTCGAGTACCCGCGGGCGACGCTGCGGGCCGCGACGCCGTCGCGCCCGAAGAGCGGCACGAGGAACGGCAGCGGGCGCACCAGGTGGGGGGCGTTGACCAGCAGGCGCTGGCGTTCGCCGAGGGCTTCGCGCACCAGGCCGAAGTCCCCCTGGCTCAGGTAGCGCAGGCCGCCGTGCACCAGCTTGGACGAGCGCGAGGAGGTGCCCGAGGCGAGATCACCGGCTTCGACCAGCGCGGTCCGCAGACCCCGGGCGACGGCTTCCAGGGCCACCCCACAGCCGGTGATCCCCCCGCCGACCACCACCACGTCCCACTCCTCGGCGCCGAGACGCCCGCGGTTGGTCGCCGGCTCGAAGCGCGCCGGCGGGGGGAAGGGTCGGGGCGCCCTCACGCCTGTCACCGTAGCGGCAGGGCGGGTCCGGCCGCCCCCGGCGGCGGGTTGCCGCCGCCGTCCCGCAGGCACCAGGGGCCCTGGTGGGCGGGTATGGACAGCGCCGGAGGGTCGCGGCCACAATGGGGGAGTCACGCTCCACCTGATCCCCCTCCACCCGGGGCGCTCGTCGCCGGTGGGAGGTCGATAGCCCTGACGAGGAACCTGTTGCCCGTGGACAAGCAAAAGCCCCCCACTTGGCGCCAACGAGCTGCCTGCCGGGGTGTCGACCCGGACATCTTCTACCCGGTCACCGACGAGGATGCCGAGGAGGCCCGGGCCATCTGCTACGGCTGCAGCGTGCGGGAGGCGTGCCTCGAGTGGGCTCTCGGCAACAGGGAGCACGACGGGGTCTGGGGAGGCGCGAGCGAGCGGGAGCGGCGGAGGATGATCCGCCAGCGCCGCCGCTCTGCTTGAGCCGGCCGCCCCGGGCCGCGGTGGACGTCGCCCCGGAGGCGCCGACCCTCGACGACCTCGGAGGCTGGCCCGGAGTCCTCGGTCGCCTCGCGCGCCGCCAGCACCTGAGCGCGGCGGAGGCCGCCGCCGCCCTGGCGGTCGTGCTGCGCGGTGAGGCGACCGACGCCCAGATCGCCGGGCTGGTCTTCGGGTTGCGCTGCAAGGGCGAGACCGTCGAGGAGATGCGCGGCCTGGTGCAGGCCATGCTCGCCGCGGCCGAACCGGTCGAGGTGCCCGACGAGCTGCGGGGGCGTCTCGTGGACACCTGCGGCACCGGAGGGGACCGCAGCGGGACGATCAACGTGTCGACCGTCGCCGCTCTGGTGGTCGCCGGCGCCGGCGTGCCGGTGTGCAAGCACGGGGGAAGGGCGGCGAGCTCCCACGCCGGGTCGGCCGACGTCCTCGAGGCGCTGGGCGTCGCCATCGGCCTCGGTCCCGCCGGCGTGGCCCGCTGCATCGAGGAGGTGGGGATCGGGTTCTGCTTCGCTCCCCGCTACCACCCCGCCATGCGCCATGCCGTCCCGGTGCGCCGCGAGCTGGGCGTGCCCACCGCGTTCAACTTCGTCGGCCCGCTGGCCAACCCGGCCCGGGTCCGCCGCCAGGTGGTCGGGGTGGGGGACCCGACCATGGCGCCGACCATGGCGGGTGTGCTGGCCGGCAACGGGGCCACGCACCTGGCGGTGGTGCACGGCGCGGACGGCCTCGACGAGCTGTCCAACACCGGGGTCTCGACGCTGCTGACCCTGTCGGGGGAGGAGAGCGTCGACCCGGCGGCGTTGGGGTTCGCCCCGGCGACGCTGGCCCAGCTCCGGGGGGGTGACGCCGAGGAGAACGCAGCCGCTGCGCTGCGGATCCTCTCCGGTGATCCCGGCCCACAACGGGACGTCGTGGTCCTCAACGCGGCCGCCGGCCTCCTGGTCGGGGGCTCGGCCGCCGACCTCGCCGAAGGGGTGGCGCTGGCCGGCGAGGCGATCGACTCCGGGGCGGCCCGGCGGACCCTGGAGCGGTTCGTCGCGCTCTCCCAGGCCGAGGCCGCAGCAGGGCGCTGAGCCCGGGGGCGGGGCGTTGCGGGTGGCCGGCTCGGCGAGCGCCGCGGGTTGGGCGCAGACCGCTCCCGGGGTGGCGCTTTCCGACGTAGCCTGACCGGCTACCCGGGGTCGGTCACCCCCTTGTTGGATGTGAAAGGCGCAGCCGTCGCGTCGGCGACGGTCACCGCCACGCTCGACGTCGCAGGCGGGGACGCCTCCGGCACCTACCGGGTGACGATGTCGGCGGCGGTCGCCTCGGGGCGGCCGGGAGTCACCGGATGGTCGATGGCGCCGGCGTGAGAGACGTTCGCACCCGGAGTTTGGCTTAGCTTAGCAGCTGTGGTGAGATGAGGCTCGCTCGCTACCTAGTCTAGTGACCAGCTCGCCGGGGGTGGCGGGTCACGAAAGAGGGAGGGTGTTACATATGCCGCGTAGGACATTCGCTGGCTCCAGAGCATGGAAGCGGCGGCGGACCGCGGCGGTCTGGGCAGTCGGCGCCCTGCTGGTCGCCGGGAGCACGGCACTGTCGGCGGCGCCCGCGTCCGCGTCCGGCAAGCCGACCACGTCGGCTGCGTCGAAGATCGTCTACCAGGTGCACCCGATCGCGCTGCGGTCTGTGTTGAGCACCCCGGCCGCGTCCCAGATCCCGCCGTACAGCCCGGGGATGAGTCCGGGCCAGTGCGTGATCCTCTACGGTCTCGCTTGCTACACCCCTCAGATCCTCCACTCCGCCTACCAGGTCCCCTGGAAGATCAACGGCCAGCTGGCGGGGACCGGCGAGAGCGTCGCAATCATCGACGCCTACGGCAGCCCCACCGTCGCCAGCGACCTGGCGACCTTCGACAAGAGCTTCGGGCTGCCGGCGGCCAACTTGCACGTGTGGTACCCGACGGGCAAGCCGGCGTACAACCCCCGCCAGCACCTCAGTGAGACCGGCTGGGCGGAGGAGACGAGCCTCGACGTCCAGACCGTCCACGACCTGGCGCCGGGCGCGACGATCAACTTGGTTGTGGCGTCCAGCCCGAACGGCAATGTGCTCAACAACGCCGAGCGCTTCGCGGTCCAAAACCACCTAGGCACGGTGATGACCATGAGCTTCGGGATACCCGAGGCGGCGTTCCGTGGCAACAACGCCCAGCTGATTCAGGCCAACAGCATCTACCAGCAGGCGGCGGCGCAGGGGATGAGCGTGTTCGCCTCCTCCGGAGACTCCGGGGCGACCAACGGGTACCCGGCTCCCAACGCCAATTTCCCGTCCTCTGACCCCTACGTGACCTCCACCGGCGGCACGGACCTGTTTGTCGCCTCCGACGCCTCGCTCCAGACGACCAACGTTGTCAAGCTCGAGAGCAACGATTCGGTAGACCAGATAATCAAACTGGCGAATAACTACACCAGTGCCAGCGGCGCCTACTCGAACGAGACCGCCTGGGCCGACTTCAACAGCTCCACCTGCCCGTTCGGGTGCGCGTTTGGTCCGTTCGGCGCGGCCGGGGGCGCGGCGAGCGCCGTGTTCCCCGCGCCGTCCTGGCAGACCGCCCTTCCTTCATGGACCACCGCCACGTCGTCGCAGGCGGCCGGAGGCTCGGCGATGCGGACCACGTCCGACGTCGCGTTCAACACCTCCGTCTACACCGGGACGATGATCTACCTCGGCTTCCTCGGCGGAGGCAACAACGGCTTCTACTTCTTCGGAGGAACCAGCGAGGCGTCGCCGAGCTGGGCGGCTATCATCGCCGACCTCGACCAGGCGCGGGCTGCGGCAGGTAAGGGTCCCCTCGGCCTGATGGGCCCGAGGCTCTACCCGCTGGCGTCGGCGACGTCGAGCTATGCGGCCAACTTCAACAACGTGACCGTGGGTGAGAACAACGAGCCTGCAAAGGCCCCCGGCTTCTTCGCGGGGCCCGGTTACAACCTGCCGACGGGTCTTGGCACCCCCATCGTGACGGGGCTCCTCGGGACGTTCGCTCCTGGGGCCACGAGCTCGCTCACGGGGCCAGTGGGGCCATCCGTCCCGACCGTGCAGCCGCTGAAGTAGCGAGGCTGGTCGGTTGGCGTACTCCGGCGGACTGACCGCCGGAGTACGCTAGGTCGCGCCGCTGGGATCTGGGAAGCTCGGCGCATGGGGCGCAATTACGACGGCATCGACGGACGCCTCGCCGCCTGGCTGGTAGCGCAGCCGGTGTTCTTCGTTGCCACCGCGCCCGCCGATCCCGGCGGGCTGCTCGACTGCTCCCCGGAGGGCAACCGGGGCGAGGTAGCGGGAATCGACGAGAGCACCGTCGCCTAGTTGGACCAGACCGGAAGCGGTATCGAGACAATGGCCCACCTACGCGACGGGAGTCGGACGGTGATGATGTTCTGCGTGTTCGCAGGGCCGCCCCGGATAGGACCCTTCCGGCAACTACTTGGACGGCGCTACCAACTTCGGCCGTGTCAGCACACAGTTCTCGGCCTTCGGCCGTCCAAGTAGTTGCCGCTCGGGTCCATACTGCACCTCCACGGCCGCGGCCGCTCGAGCCTCCCGGGCGATGCTGGCTTCGACCACCTCGCGGGGCGTCTCCCCGGTGCCGGCGGGGCCGGGGTCCGCTCGATCGTGGTGCTCGGCGTCGAACCGGTCGCAGATTCGTGCGGTTACGGGGTGCCGCTCATGGCGTTCGATGCGCACCGCCCGACGATGGATGAGTGGTCGGCGCGCAAAGGCGCCTGGTCGACCGCCATGACCCCCCACGAGTCGCGCGCCTGGCTGGACTGGCCAGGGTCGGGCTGCTGGTTGCCGTGGGCTTTGGCCTCATGCACTCCCTCGCGCTCGGCGCCATCGCCTACGCCGTGTTCCTCAGCCTCGGCCGGCTGTTGGGGCCGGCCACCGTCCGTCTGCTCTACGCCGCCCTGCCCACCGAGCTGCGAGCTGCTGGCAACGGAGCTCTCGGGACGGGGAGTGGGATCACTACCGTCGTGGGAGCGGCGGTGGCTACGACGTCCTCATCGGCGTCTACGGCACCCGCCTGCTGCGGGGCGGAGGCGGCCTCGCTGTCGGCTTGCTCTACGTCGCCGACGGCGTCGGCGTCCTCGTAGGCTCCCTCCTCGCTCCCCGGCTGCCCACTCGTCACCAGCGAGGCTGGTACGCCCTCGCCTACGGGCTCCAAGGCGCCCTGTGGGCTGTCTTCGCCCTCAGCCATGACCTCGTGCAGGCCATCCCCGCGCTGTTGCTCATGCGGGTGGCGAGCGGAGTGATCCATCGCGCTCGACACCACCCTCCTGCTCGCCACCGTCCCCGACAGCCTCCACGGCAGGGTCTACCCGCTGCACACAACCACCTACGGGGCGGTCATGCGCGCCTCTCTGGCTATCACCGGGGCGCTCCTGCTCTCACTCTCCCCCCGGATCGTGACCTTTGGAGCTGGAGGTGTCAACGATCACGGAACTCTCCCCGAACTCGATCACTGAAGTTCAGAAAGGGACCCCTGAGCTGGGTGGTGGGCCTGCTGGTAGGTGCGCCAATCCGGTTGGTGGCCCGGCACCTGCGCGCCAGCGACCGCCACGTCGTGGAGGTCCTCCCCGAACCGCCAGGCCCGGCGGCGCAACGGCACGACCCCGTCAACCACAACCTCGGTGTCGTCCTCGTCGCTATCGCCCACGCCGCCGGTGCGGCTCGACCGAGCCCTCGTCGACCGGGAAGGAGCTGAGCGTCATGCCGTGGGCTAGCATCAGGTTTCAGCCCACCCTCGGTCTCACAACTGGGGAACTTCGGTGATCGTCAGGGTCCGAAATTGACCGTTTCGTCTTCACAGTTCGGCTCGGGGAGCCGGTCCGGCCCCGCGCCGCCCGCCGGCGGCCGGATTCGAGAGGTGGAAGAGGGCGATGCCCGCGGCGGTGGCCACGTTGAGGGAGTCCACCCCTGCCCGCATGGGGACGCGCAGCTCCACGTCGGCCGCGTCCCGGGCGGCGGCGGACAGCCCGTGTCCTTCGGAGCCGACGAGCAGCGCGACCCGACCGCGTGGTCGGAAGCCGTGCAGGGACGGGGCCGCCAGGTCGGGGGTGAGGGCGACCACCTGCCAGCCGGCGCCCGCAAGGCGGCGGAGCTCGGCGGGCCAGTACCGGCTGCGCGACCAGGGCAGGGTGAGGACGTGGCCCACACTGACCCGGACGCTGCGCCGGTAGAGGGGGTCGGCCGACCTGGGGTCCAGCAGCACCCCGGCGGCGCCGAGAGCGGCGGCATTGCGGAACAGCGAGCCCAGGTTCTCGTGGTCGTTCAGCCCCTCGGCGGCGACCAGGGGGCCGGGCCCAGCGAGCGCCACCAGCTCTTCGAAGGGGGTGGGCGGGCGCCGGCGGCCTAGTGCCACCACGCCGCGGTGCAGGCGGAAGCCGACGGTCCGGTCGAGCACCTCCTGGGAGGCGATGTAGACCGGGGCTCCCCTCGACCCGACCGCCTGCGCCAGCCCGGCAAGGGGCTCGGCTCGACCCTCGCCGATGAGCAGGGACACTACCGGGTAGGTCGAGGCGACCAACCGCTGTACCGCCAGGTGGCCCTCCGTGACGAACAGCGAGTCGCGCTCTTCCACCTGGCGGCGCAGGACCGCATCGCGCAGCTCCCGGTAGCCCGCAAGGCGGTCGTCGTCGGGGTCGCCGACCCGGATCAAGCCGGGAGCACGAGGACGCTGAAGCCCCGGGGGGCGAAGCGCTCCTGGAGCCGCTCCAGGCCCTCGTACCGGGGGGTGAGGCCACACTTCGAGGCCACGTTGACGACCAGCACGGAGCGGGTCAGCGCGGCTCGCGCAGCGGGACCTCGTCGGACTCGACACGGGCCTGGAGCTCGCGTAGGGCGGTCCCCATGATCCGGCCCTCGGCTCGCCGCTTGACGAACCCCGGCAGCGGTACCTTCAGCTCCACTACCAGCTGGTAGGTGATCTCGGTGGCTCCCTCGCCGGCCTCCTCCAGCAGGTAGGCCCCGTCGAGGCGGCGCGTCAGGTCGCCGGCCACCTGCACCCACGACAGCTCGGCAGGGGCCCTGCGGTAGTCGTAGCGCAGGGTGTAGGAGGTGCTGCGCCCGAAGGCCGCCGCCCGGAAGGTGACCTCGACCGCCCGGCCCTGGGGGTCGCGCTGCTCGACGCTCACCGCCTTGATGTCCGCCGCCCACTGCGGGTAGGCCTCGAAGTCCGCCAGCACCGCGAAGCAGTGCTCGGGCGTCCCCCGGATCACCAGTCGCTCCGTGACCTGTTCCTCCACGACCGTGCCTCCTCGACGTGCCCTTGTACCGTACCGGCCCCGCCCCCCGGACCGAGGTCAGAGCTCGCCAAGGTCCCCCGGCACCGTCAGGCCAGCGAGGTGAGGGCGCCGGCGAGCTTCCCGGCGAGCGCTTCGTAGGAGAGCTCCTGCTCGACGCGACTGCGCGCCGCCTGGCCCTGTTTGCGGGCCAGCTCAGGGTCGTCGAGCAGCCGTTCGATCGCCGCCGCCAGCTCGGCGGGGTCCTCGGGGCGGGCCACCACCGCGCCGGTCTCGCCGTCGAGCACGGCGTCGGCCGCTCCACCGCTGCGCCCGGCGACCGACGGCACGCCCGCCGCGGCGGCCTCCAGGAAGATGATCCCGAACCCTTCCTGTTCCAGGCCGCCCCAGCGGTTGCGGCAGCACAACACGAACAGGTCAGCACATGCATACAGCCCCGGCAGGTCGGCGTCGGCCACCCAGCCGAGGAGCCGCACGGGGGCGCCGGTCCGCTCGACCAGTCGGGCGAGGCGACCCGCGTCCCGGCCGATGCCGCCGATCGCCACCTGGAGGTCGGGGTGGCGGGGAGCGAGCCGGGCGGCCGCCTGGATCAGGGTGTCCATGCCCTTGCGCGGAACGAGCCGGCTGACGCTCACGACCAGGCTCCCGGTCGGGTCGAGGCCGAGGCGGTGGCGCATCGCGGTGCGCTCGATGCCCGGCAGGGGCACGAAGCGGCGCACGTCCACCCCCGGCGGCACGTTGGCCACCGGCGGCAGGGGAGCCCGGCCGGCGGCGCGTCGGGCCTCTGCCTCGGGGTAGCCGCCGGCGGCGATCACGAGGGAGGCGTGGGTGAGGACCCGGGTGAGCAGGGCGCGACTGGCGGGGAGGCGGCCCGGCACGGTCACCTCGGCCCCGTGCAGGACAGTCGCGTACGGCAGGCCGAGCCCGGGACCGATCAGTCCGAGGGGCAGTGCCGGGTCGAGCACCACCGCAGCGGCCCCGACCTCCCGGGCCAGTGTGCGGACCCGGTGGGCGAGGACGGGGTTGGGCAGCAGCACCGGCTCGCGGCTGCGCACGATGCGGAAGGCCTGCTCCGCGTCGAAGCGGGCCGAGCGGGGATGTGGGGTCGTGTAGACGACCACGTCGTCCGGAGGCAGGCGCTTCCAGAGCTCCCAGAGGTAGGACTGGATACCGCCGGTCTTGGGTGGGAAGTCGTTGGTGACGAGCAGGTGGCGCACGGTCGGCTGCTCGAGGGGGCGGCGCAGCGTCCCCAGCATTGCACCTCTCAGTAGCTGTCGCAAAACCCGCGTGAAGGCGGTGATCGGCCGTCCGCCCCTACATGACGCGCCACGAGTAGTCAGGAAGACCTGC
>JAJZWW010000452.1 GCA_021846485.1 Actinomycetes bacterium | reverse complement strand
GGCGCCGGCCGGCTTCCAGCCCTACGCCCACCAGCTCGCAGCATGGCAACGACTCGCCGGCCGGGGAAGGCTCCCCAAACCAACGCTCGTCACCACCGGCACGGGCTCCGGCAAGTCCGAGGCCTTCCTTATCCCGGCGATCGACCACGCCATCTGGGCCAGAGGCCGCGGTCAGCGGGGCATCAAGGCGCTCGTGCTGTATCCCATGAACGCACTCGTCACCGACCAGGAACGCCGCATTGCCGCACTGCTCACCGACCCGGCCGCCCGGACCGCCGGCGTACGTGGCGGCGTCTGGATCGGTGACGACGGCTCCGTGCGCACCCGGCGGGAGATGGACAGCATCCACCTCATCTCCGACTCGGCCGCTCTGCAGGACGATCCGCCCGACATCCTCCTGACCAACTACAAGATGCTGGACCGGCTCCTCACCAACGCCAGCCGGCAGCGGTTGTGGGCAGCCAACACCCGGCCGGCTAACGACAGCGGAACCTGGGAGCAGCCACTTACGTACCTGGTGCTCGACGAGTTCCACAGCTACGACGGTGCCCAGGGCACCGATGTGGCCATGCTGCTGCGCCGCCTCGGCCACCGCCTCGGCACCGCCACCGCTACCTCACCGCTGGCCGGGGTTGGCTGCGTCGGGACCTCGGCAACCCTCGGCTCATCACCGACCGCCGTGGCCGACATGTGCAGCTTCGCCAACCGGGTGTTCGGCGCGCGCTTCGACGCCAACGCCGTTATCGGCGAGCAGCGACGCACCGTCGCGGAAGTGTGCGGCGACATCGACTTCTCGCTACCCGTGCCCGATCCGGTGGGCCTGGTGGCCAAAGACCCGCTCGATCTCGACGCTCTCGCTGACGCGTTCACTGGTGCCGCATTCGACGACCCTGAGTCCGTCGGGGAGCGTCTACTCCGCCACCGGGTCACAGCCAGCCTGCTGCGCGTCGCCGCCGATCGGCCCCGCCGGTGGCCCGACGCCGTCGCCGGCATCGCCCAGCAAGTCCCCGAGTGGGGTGCCGCCATGGTGCGCAACGCCGAGGTCGTCGAGCAGGCGCTTGAGCGCTTTGTTGCGCTCGTCTCCCAGGCCAGGGGCCGGGCGAGCACCGGCGGGACCCGCCCCCTCTTCACCGTGGAGGTGCAGATCTGGATCCGGGAAGTCACCCGGCTAAAGCGCACGGTGTCCCGCAAGCCAGGGTTCCGGTGGGCGGACTCCCCGCCCGAGGAACAGGTGACGCTCGATCTCCCGTCGGTGTACTGCACCGCTTGCGGTCGGTCGGGCTGGCTCGCCGTCGCCAACCGCGCCGGTGGCCAGGGGGCGGCGGCCATCGAGCGGCTTGTCTACGACGACGAGACCGACCCCTATCAGGTGTCGGTGCGCGACCGCGAGCGAACCCGCACGATGCTGCGAGTCAGCCCCGACGAACCCGACGTTCTCTGGCTCGACCCCGATACCGGACAGGTCCACTCGGCCGACACCGAGGAGGAGACCCGCATCCCTGTCCTCGTCGCGGGCGTGACCGGCGACAACCGCGGCGAAGACGCCCGCAATGAGGCCGCCAAGCGCCAGCAGTGCCCCTCGTGCGGGACACGTGACGCCATCCGTTTCCTTGGCTCGCGGGTCACGACCCTCGCCTCGGTCGGGATCACCCAGATGTTTGGCTCCGAGTACGTGGCTGACGACGAACGCAAGCTGCTCGCCTTCACCGACTCGGTCCAGGACGCATCACACCGCGCAGCGTTCTTCTCCGGCCGTACCCACCGCTTCAACCTGCGGGCCACCCTCTCGGCGGCCCTGCAGTCTAAGGGCCGGGTCCCCCTGCCCCAGGTCGCCGAAGTCGTGCTGACCCAGGCCGAAAACAGCGACCACCCCATCAACGACCTATTTTCGCTCGTCCCTCCGGATCTGCTCTGGGAGGGCTGGCTCGCCGCCGCCTGGAAGGCGCCCGGCACGCCCGCCGCCGCCGAAGCCCGGGACGGCCTTGCCCAGCGCCTGGCCTTCGACGCCGTGCTGGAGGCCGGTCTGCGGTCGCGGCTTGGCCGCACGCTCGAGACCACCGGCACCGCCGTCGCCGAAGTCCTCGTCACCGACGAAGAGTGGGACACCATCACGGGGTTCGCCGCCGAAGCGGTCCAGGCAAGCACGGGCCAGCTCATCACCAACCCCGACGACGTGCGCACCTGGGTCACGGGGGTGCTCGAGCGGCTCCGGCTCCGCGGCGGCATCTTCCACCCGTTCCTCGACCGCTACCTCGCCGACCACGGCAAGCGCTGGTGGATCTGGGGCGGCGGGGACCCGCTCGCGCCCAAGTTCCCGAGCGGCATCTCCGCGCCCGCCTTCTTCGCATCGCCGGCGTTGGAGGAGCTCGACCCGATCGCCGGCGGTCAGAGCTGGCCGCGGCTGTGGTCGGCCAAGGTGCTTGGCATCGACGGGTCGGGTGCCGACCAAGCGATGCGCGACCTGCTCCACGTCCTCACCGACGTCGGCGTCACCCAGCAGCGGAGCACCTCGAAAGGCGTGGTATGGGGCCTTCCTGCGGAGCGGATCGAGTTCGTCGACATCGCCCCCGTCGGCGGCGCCTACCCGGCCACGGATCTGCGCTGCGGACTGTGCGCCCACCGGCACCACACGACCCCGGAGGGCTTCGCAGACTGGAACGGGCGGCCGTGCCTCCGCCTGCGCTGCCCCGGCCGCTACGAGCCGGCCGCCACGCTCCCGGTGAACTTCTACCGCAACCTCTACCGCTCGGGCCGGATCCGCCGAGTTGTGGCCACAGAACACACCGGCATGCTCACGCGCCAGCGGCGCGAGCGGATCGAAACCGGCTTCAAGAACGGCGACCGCCCCGACGCACCCAACGTTCTCGCCGCAACCCCAACCCTTGAAATGGGGATCGACATCGGTGACCTCTCGGCCGTCATGCTCACCGCCGTCCCGCCGACCCAGACCAACTACGTGCAGCGCGTCGGCCGAGCTGGCCGCAAGACCGGCAACGCCTTCGTCACGACCTTCGCCGAAGGCGACCCCCGTTCCCTGTACTTCCTCCACGACCCCGAGCTGATGATCGCTGGCGACATCGTCGCCCCCAGCTGCTACCTCGACGCCATCGAGATCCTCCGCCGCCAGTACCTTGCCTTCCTGGTCGACCAGGCC
>JAJZWW010000016.1 GCA_021846485.1 Actinomycetes bacterium | reverse complement strand
GAACCTGGCGAGGGCGTCGACCTCGGTGGGCTCGACCTCTCGGCGCAGGGCGGCGAGCGACCGCTGGCGGAGACGCCGGAGCACCCCGACGTCGCACCAGTCCTCTCCCCTGCCTCCGGGTCGCAGCGCCCCTCGCTCCAGGCGGCCGGCCGCCTCCAGCTCGGCGAGCACCTCGAGCATCTCGCCCGCGCCCACCCCGAAGCGGGCGGCCGGCTCAGCCGGGGCGAACGGCCCGTGGACCCGGGCCCAGCGCCGGACCACCTGGAGCCGGGCGCCGGCGGCAGGCTCCAGGAAGGCGGCGGGCAGGCCTGCGGGGAGCGACACCCCGAGCCAGTCGCGATAGCGCGCCGCGTCCTCGGCGACGATCAGGCGCTGCTCGCCGGCCACCCGGACCGGGAGCACCCGCCGGGCGGCGACCAGCTCGCCGACGGCCGCCACGGGATCCCAGCCTGGGGCGCAGCGGGCGGACAGCTCCTCGGAGGTGAGGTCCCCGAGCCGGCGCAGCAGGTCGACGATCCCGTCCGGCGACGTCGCCCACCGGCGCTCGTCGAGGCCTTGGAGCTCGGCTTCGAGGGCGGCGAGCTCCGCCGGGTCGAGCAGGTCGCGCAGCTCCTCGGAGCCGAGCAGCTCGGCGAGCATCCTCCGGTCGAGGGTCAGCGCCTGCGCCCGCCGCTCTGCGAGGGGGGCGTCGCCTTCGTACATGAACGCGGCCACGTAGGACGACACCAGGCCCGAGGCGAACGGCGACGGGGTCGCGAGGTCGACCGCCGAGACCCTCACCCGCCGGGCAGCGACGTCCCGCATCAGCCCGACGAGGGCGGGGAGGTCGAACTGGTCGCTCAGGCACTCCCGGTAGGTCTCGAGCAGGACCGGGAACTGGCCGTGGCCGGACACGACCGCCAGCAGGTCGGCGGCCCGCTGGCGCAGCTGCCACAGCGGGGTCCTGCTGCCGGGCCGCCGGCGGGTCAGCAAGAGCGAGCGCGCCGCGTTCTCCCGGAACCTGGCGGCGAACACCGCCGAGGACCCGAGCGCGCCGACCACCAGGTCCTCCACCTCGTCGGGGTCGAGGGTGACCACCGAAGCATCGGGCGGCTCGTCGGAGTCGGGGACCCTGAGAATGATCCCGTCGTCGCTCCAGACGGCCTGCACGCCCTCGGCGCCGGCAGCCGCCCCGGGCCCGGCGCCGGCGGCGAGGCGGGCCTCCACGGCCATCGCCCAGGGGGCGTGCACCAGGGCTCCGAACGGCGACAGGACGCAGAGCCTCCAGTCGCCGAGCTCGTCCCGGAAGCGCTCGACGACGATCTGGCGGTCGGTCGGCAGCAGGCCACCGGTAGCCTCGAGCTCCTCGGAGATGTAGGCCCGTAGGTTGCGCAGCGCCAGCTCGTCCAAGTCGCAACCCTCCCGCAGGGACCGGTCCGATCGCCCCTGGATCGAACGGGTGAGCTCCCCGACCGCGACGCCCAGCTCGAAGGGCCGGCCCGGGTTGTCGCCGTGCCAGAACGGCATCTTGCCCGGCACCCCCGGCGCCGGGGTCACCACCACCCGGTCCCGGGTGATGTCCTCGATCCTCCAGGTCGTCGCCCCGAGCACGAAGGTCTCCCCCACCCGGCTCTCGTAGACCATCTCCTCGTCGAGCTCCCCGACCCGGGCGCCCTCCGGGGTGAACACGCCGTAGAGCCCGCGGTCGGGGATCGTCCCCCCGCTGGTCACCGCGAGCAGCTTCGCCCCCGGCCGGGCGGTGAGGGTGCCGGCCACCCGGTCCCACACAAGGCGCGGCCGCAGGTCGGCGAGCTCGTCGCTCGGGTAGCGACCGGAGAGCATGTCGAGCACCCCCTCCAGGCTGGCCGTGGTCAGGTGTGCGAAGGGGTAGGCGGCGCGGGCGATCTCGGCGACCTCGTCGACGGGGACCGGTCGCTCGGCCGCGGCGACGTGGGCGACGACCTGCTGGGCGAGGACGTCGAGGGGGTTTCGAGGGACCCGGGTCTGCTCGACCAGCCCGGCGTGCATCCGCTCCACCACGGCCGCCGCGACGAGCAGGTCGTGACGGAACTTGGGGAAAATGCGACCCTTCGATGCCTCCCCTACGCGGTGCCCTGCCCTCCCGATGCGCTGGAGGCCGGCCGCTACCGACGTGGGCGCTCCCACCTGGACCACCAGGTCGACGGCGCCCATGTCGATGCCCAGCTCGAGGGAGCTGGTGGCCACCAGGCCGGGGAGCCGACCGGCCTTCAGGGCGTCTTCTATCTCCAGGCGCTGCTCGCGGGCGATCGAACCGTGGTGGGCCCGGACCAGCTCTGCAGGGGCGCCCGCCGAGAGGTGGCTCGACCCGCCGAGGGCGTGGGAGTCGACCCCCGAGGCGGGGTCGACCCCGACCGCGGCCAGCTCGTTGAGCCGGGCGGCGAGCCGCTCGGCCAGGCGCCGCGAGTTGACGAACACGAGCGTCGAGCGGTGGCTGCGGACCGCCTCGAGCAGCCGGGGATGGACCGCCGGCCAGATCGAGGCCCGCACCTCCGGGGTTCCCGCCGCCGCCCCCCGCATGACCAGCGCTTCGCCGTCCGCGGCGAAGGGGCGGCCGAGCTCGCCCATGTCCTCGACGGGTACGACGATCTCGATCTCGAGCGGCTTGCGCACGCCGGCGTCGACGACGGTCACCGGGCGGGGCTGGCCGCCGGCCTCCTGCCCACCGAGGAATCGGGCGACCTCCTCCAGTGGGCGTTGGGTCGCCGACAGCCCGATCCGCTGGAAGGTGTGGGGGGCCGCCACCGCCTCCTTGCCGGCCGGTGCGGGTGGGCTGGAGGTCAGCCTGGCGAGCCGCTCGAGCGAGAGGGCGAGGTGGGCGCCGCGCTTGGCCCCCGCGATGGCGTGGATCTCGTCGACGATGACCTGCTCGACGCCGGCGAGCATCGTCCTCGCCCTCGAGGTGAGCAGCAGGTAGAGGGACTCCGGGGTGGTGACGAGCACGTCGGGTGGGTTGCGGGCCATGGCGGCCCGGTCCTCGGGAGGGGTGTCGCCGGTGCGCACGGCCACCCTGACGTCGGGCACCTCGAGGCCCAACCTGCCTGCCTCCCGGGCGATCCCCGCGAGCGGGGCGCGCAGGTTGCGGCTGACGTCGTGGGTGAGCGCCTTGAGCGGGCTCACGTAGAGCACCCGGCAGCGGGGCCCGTCGGTGGGCCCGACCAGCAACCGGTCGAGGGCCCACAAGAACGCGGCCAGCGTCTTGCCCGATCCCGTCGGCGCCAGGATCAAGGTGTGCTCCCCCCGGCCGATCGCCTCCCAGCCGCGCTCCTGGGCTTCGGTGGGTGCCTCGAACGCCGCCTCGAACCAGGCCTGCGTCGGGGGGGAGAAGTCCACGACCCAAGCGTAGGTGGAGCCTCGGACCACTCCCCGCCCGGCCCGGGGACGGCACCGCCCCGGCGGGGTAGCGTGTCGGTGGGGCGGGAGGAGCGGCACCAGCGGGCTCCCCCCCACCGCTGGAGCCCCTCCCGCCCCGCCAGCGACCACCCACCCCGGGAAACGGCCGCGCCGCGGTAGCGTCGAGCAGGTGACCGATCCCCTCGTCTGGCGCCGCCGGCCGGAGATGGGCCGCCCGCTCGTGGTCGTCGCCTTCGAGGGATGGAACGACGCCGGGGAGGCCGCCAGCCTGGCGCTCTCCCACCTCTCCCGGGCGTGGGGCGCGCAGACCTTCGCGTCGATCGACCCCGAGGAGTTCTACGACTTCACCGAGACCCGGCCGGAGGTCCGCCTTGGCGCCGGCCACCGGCGCTCGATCCACTGGCCCGAGGTGGAGCTGCTGCACGCCCGGACCCCTCCCGGGCCGTCGGGGCGCGGGCGGGACCTCGTCTTGGTCCGGGGGGTCGAGCCGCAGCTCAGGTGGCGGAGCTTCTCCCGGCTGCTCGCCGGGGTGGCCCGCAGCTACGAGGCCGAGATGGCGATCATCCTCGGTGCCCTGCTCGCCGACGTCCCCCATACCCGCCCGGTGCGGGTCTCCGCCAGCGCCGACGACGAGGCGCTGGCCTCCCGGCTCGGGCTGGCCAGGTCCCTCTACGAGGGCCCCACCGGCATCCTCGGCGTCCTCCACGAGGCCCTTTCGGCAGCCGGGGTCCCCTCGGCCAGGCTGTGGGCCTCGGTGCCTCACTACGTGCACCAGATGGCCTCCCCGAAGGCGGCCCTCGCGCTCGTGCAGCGCTCGGCCGAGCTGCTCGGCGCCCCCGTCGACCCTTCGGCACTCCTCGTGGCGGCCGACGAGTACGAGCGGATGGTCTCCGAGCGCGTCGCCGCCGACGACGACGCCGCGTCCTACGTGGCCCAGCTGGAGGAAGCCGACGACGCCGAGACAGCCCGGAGCGCAACGTCCCTGTCCGCCGATCCGGACCGCCTGGCGGAGGAGGTCGAGCGCTTCTTGCGCCGCCACCACGGCGGGTCCTGATCCCGATGGCCGGCATCGAGGCGGTCGCCAGCTGCGTGTGGAGGATCACCCCGGATCTGGTCGTGGCGCTCGACGCCCGCTTCGGCGAACCGGTCGACACCTACGTCAACGGCTCGCAGGTCTGGATCCGCGAGGACGGCCCGACCGGGGCACTGCTCGAGTGGCGCCTCCATCCGGTGGCCGGCTACAGGCGACCTCCGGGGCTGGTGACCGAGGAGGTCTTCTCCGCCACCGCTCTCGCCGTGGCCACCGGCCGCCACCCCCCAGCTCCCCCGGCGGCACTCTGGGACGGCCTCGAGGCCTTCGGCGCCGACGCCGAAGACCGCCTGGAGCCCCAACCCCTGGCGGCGAGCGCCTCGGAGGCCCTCGGGATCGCGCCCGACGCGGTGGGCCTGGTGGACCACGACGCCGTCGGCGACGCCTGGGAGCGCGCCCGGGGCGGGATCTCGATCGTCGCCGCCCTGCTCGAACAGCTCGGGTCCTGAGCCGCCGGCCCGTCCGCGACAGCTGCTCAGCGCCGCTCGGGCTCCTGGTGGTAGTGGAGGTCGACCTGGCGGAGCACCCAGCCGACCCGGAGCAACGCCTCGACCACCGCAGGATCGGCGAAGGGCCCGTCGTGCCCTTCCTGGCGGTGGACCCGGCTGGTGGTGCAGGCGGCCAACCCGACCCACACCTGCTCGTCGACCGCCCGGATGTGCTCGAAGCCCCGCCTGGTCGCCCGGACGACCCGGTTGAGCAGGTCGGCCGGGGGACGACCCCCGCGCGCCGGGGGAAGGTTGCCGAGCACCGGCACGTCGAGCGCCCCGAAGGCCCCGGGGTCGGCCTCGACCCCCATGTGGGCGGCGTACCCGCGGGTTGTGGCGAGGACCGCTGAGTCGAAGCCGACGGCGAGCGGCCGGCTGATGCGCTCGGCGTAGCTCGATGCCATCGGGGTGGTCAGCGGGCTCAGCGCGGCGATCCCGGCGAGGATCTCTCCGGCGGCGCGGTCCAGGACGGCCGCCCGCCGCCCGGCCTCCCCGAGCCCCTCCAGGCGCGCGGCCAGAGCGGCGCGGTCGAGCGCGGTGCCGACGACACCCACCGGCCGGCGCAGGCGCGCCAGGCTCGGGCGCCCCGGCGAGCTCAGTCGCCGGCTCCCCGGCGCCAGGTCTCGGGGCGGGGCCGGTCGAAGAGCGGGTCGAGCGGCTCGCCGCGGATGGCGGCGAACGCCAGCTCGACCCACCGCTCGGGCCCGGCCAGCGGGCTAGGCAGTGCGTCCCGGGAGAACCAGCCGACGTCGCGGGTCTCGAGCGGGTGGGGGACGAGCTCGCCGCCCACCGCCCTCAGGTGGAACACGACCGAGTAGAAGGCCATGCCCCGCGAGCCGAACCGCTGCCCGTCGAGCACGCCGATGAGCCGGACCGGCTCGGCGCGGATGCCGGTCTCCTCGAGCACCTCCTTCACCGCCACCTCGGCCGGCGAGTACCCGATGTCCGCCCACCCCGTGGGGTACAGCCACACACCTGAGTCCCCGCGCTGCAAGAGCAGGATCTCGCCCTGCTCGTTGCCGACGACCGCCCCCACTGCCACCTTCGGGGTGACGTAGCCGGCCACCCCCGGGCCCACGCTCGCCAGCCACTCGGCGACCGTGTCGGTCACCGAGGACGGGCCGTCGGCGGCGGCCACCCGCATGTCCGCGGCCACCTTCAGGACCTCCTCGTAGCGCTCCCGCTCGTAAAGGCTCTCGGTGAAGCCGAGCCCGGTGCGGGCGATCCCCGCGAGCGCCTCGCTCCAGCGGATCAGGTCACGCTCGCTGACCGACGGGTCCATCGGCCGAAGGCTACCGGTCGCCGGCGGGGTGCCGTGAGGCGCGCCGGAGCAGCGTGAGAAGCTGTAGCGGTGACCGCCCGGACCGACTGCCGTCACTACCTGACCCGCACCTCGCCGCACGGCGAGGTGGCCGAGCGCTGCCGGCTCGGCGTCGCCGCGGAAGTCCCCTTCGCCTGCCCGGAGCAGTGCCTGTTCCACGAGCCGCGGGCACAGATGGCCGCAGGGTGGGTGCAGGCGCCGCAGACCCCGATGAGCAACACCGCCGACGGCCTCGCCGCCCTGCCCCCGTCCCGCCGCCGCCGGGGCAAGGGCAAGCGACGGTAGCCGCGCTATCCGGCGCCGGCCGCGCCGGGCGGCTCCGCGCCGGCGAGCGCGGCGTTGAGGTTGCCGGACCGGAAGCCCTCGAGGTCGAGGGTCACGTAGCGATAGCCGGCGGAGTGCAGGGCGCCTACCACCTCCCCTCGCCGGGCGACCGCCTCGGGCAGCTGGTCGGCGTCGAGCTCGACGCGGGCGAGCTCCCCGTAGTGCCGCACTCTCAGCTGGCCGAACCCGAGCGCCCGCAGGGACGCCTCGGCGCGACCGACCCGGTCCAGGGTGCGCAGGGTCACCGGGGTGCCATAGGGCACCCGGGAGGCCAGGCAGGCGGCGGCCGGCTTCTCGGCCACCCCGAGGCCGAGGGATCGGGCGCAGCTTCGCACGTCGGCCTTCGCGAACCCCGCCTCGACCAGGGGGAACACCGCTCCGCGGCCGGCGGCGGCTCGCTGCCCCGGGCGGTGGTCGCCGAGGTCGTCGAGGTTGACGCCGAGGGCGACGACGGCGTCCATCCGGGCGGCGATGGGCGCCAAGCGGTCCATGAGGGCAGACTTGCAGTGCCAGCAGCGGTCGGCCCCGTTGGCCCGGTAGGCCTCCCGGTCCAGCTCGTCGGTCTCCACCGCCTGCCAGGCGATTCCCCACGATCGGGCGGTGGACGCGCACGCCTCGAGCTCCCCGCGCCCGAGCGAGGCCGACACCGCGGTCACCGCCAGGGCCCGCTCCCCGAGCACGGCCGCCGCCTGGTGGGCGAGGAGGGCCGAGTCGACGCCCCCGCTGTAGGCCACCACCACCGGGCCGAGCTCGGCGAGCCGGCTCCGGAGAGCCGCGAGTCGGTCCTCGGCCACCTCCTGATGCTACCAACGCCCCTCGACCAGCTGACGCCCTACGGTCCCCGCCCCTGCTGAGCCATCCCGAGAAGGCGGGCGACGATCTCCTCGGCGATGGCCAGGGCCGAGGTCGCCGCCGGAGACGGGGCGTTGCGCACCGTCACCACCGTCTCGTCGCCGCCCAGGACGAAGTCGTCGACCAACGACCCGTCGCGGGCCAGCGCCTGTGCCCGCACCCCCGCCGGCGCCGGCTCCACGTCGCGGACCCCGAGCTCCGGGATGTAGCGCCTGGCCCGGTCGACGAAGGCGGCAGTCGACAGCGAGGTCCGGAGCTCCTCGAGGCCGACGCGCCAGTGGCGGCGCGCCAGGCGCCAGAAGCCGGGGGTGGCGGCGATCCTCGCCAGCTCCCCGGCGTCGAAGCCGGCCCGCCGGTAGCCCTCGCGAGCCAAGGCGAGCACCGCATTGGGGCCCACGTCGACGCCACCCCGCACCCGCCGGGTGAAATGGACCCCGAGGAACGGGTACGCCGGGTCGGGAACGGGGTACACCAGGGCCCTCACCAGGTGCTCGCGCCCGGGGCGTAGCCGGTGGTACTCCCCCCGGAACGCGAGGATCACCGGGTCGTGCCCGTCGCCGGCCATGCGGGCGACGAGGTCGGCCTGCAGTCCGGCGCACACCACCAGGCGGTCGACGACCGCTTCCTCCCGACCCGAGCCGACGACGACCTCCGCTCCGCGGCGCGCGATCGCGGTCACCGGCCAGCCGAGGCGCACCTCCCCGCCGGCGCCGACCACCTCGGCGGCGAGGACCCTGGCGACGTCCGCGTAGTCGACGATCGCGGTGGCCGGCGAGTGCAGGCCGGCGACGCCGGTGGCGTGGGGCTCGATCTCGGCCATCTCGGCGGGGCCGACCCGGCGCAGCCCGGGGACCCCGTTGAGCCGCGCCCGCCGCTCGAGCTCGGCCAGACGGTCGAGCTCGCCGGGCCCGGTGGCGACCACCAGCTTCCCGCACGCCTCGTAGGCGATGCCGTGGCGCTCGCACAGCTCCCGGAGCAGGCCACGGCCCCGCAGGCAGAGCCGGGCCTTCGCCGAGCCCGGCGGGTAGTAGACGCCGGCGTGGACGACGCCGCTGTTGCGCCCGCTCTGGTGGAGGGCGACCCCGGGCTCCTTGTCGAGCACCGTCACCGCCGTGGCCGGCCGGGAGGTCTGCACGGCACGGGCAACCGCCAGGCCGACGATCCCCGCCCCGACGACGCCGACGCGCGCCGGGGCGCGGCTCACACCAGCCCGACCTGGGCCGCCACCTCGTCGATCTCGCCCACGATGCCGGCGTAGAACGGGCCGAACTCGGCGTAGAGAGCCGACGCCCGGTCGTAGCGCATGGTGTAGACGCAGTCCTTCAGGTCGTCGGGATGCACCGCGAAGAGGGTGACGCCCCACTCGTAGTCGTCGAGCCCGGCGGACCCGGTGACCAGCTGCAGCACCCGGCCCGAGAAGCGGCGCCCCGACGCCCCGTGCTCGACCATCAGCTCGCGCCGGGCGTCGAAGTCGAGGGTGTACCAGTTGGCCTGCTCCTCCCGGCGCTTGGACATCGGGTAGAAGCAAAACGCCCTCTTGCCGTCGGGCGGGAGCTTGGGGTAGAGCCGCGGGCCGAGCCGCTGCTTGTCGACCGACGCCCGGGCGTACTCGGAGACCTCGGTGAGCGAGACGTAGGAGTCGACCACCGCCAGCCCGGCGGCTTGGAGGCCCGATTGCAGGCGCCGCAGGCGGACCCAGTCGGGGCCGAGGGCGAGCACCCCCAGGTCGGCTTTGTGGCCGAGCACCGAGAAGCACACCGCCTGGTGCTCGTCGTCCCTGGCCTCCTTCACGACCGCGGCGAACGCCTCGGCGTCCGCTCCGGGCTGGAGCTTGCAGAACAGGTGGAGGACCCCGAGGCCCTCCGAGGGAGTCAGGCGATCGCTCATGAGCCAATGTTACGGGCCGCTGCCTTCGCCCCGGCCCCGGCGGCGCGTCCGGGGCCAGGGCGATGAGGCCCGTTCAGAGGCTCAGAAGTCCTCCATGCCCCCGCCGGGCATGGCCGGGGCCTCCTTCTCCGGCTTGTCGACGATCACCGCTTCGGTGGTCAGGAACAAAGCCGCGATCGACGCCGCGTTCTGGAGGGCCGAACGGGTGACCTTGGCCGCGTCGATGACCCCCGCCTTGAACAGGTCCTCGTACTCGCCGGTCGCCGCGTTGAGCCCCTCGGACGAGCCCGACAGCCCACGGACCCGCTCGACTACCACGCCTCCTTCGAGGCCGGCGTTGACCGCGATCTGCTTCAGCGGCTCCTCGACCGCCCGGGCCACGATGCGCGCTCCGGTGGCCTCGTCGCCCTCCAGCTTCTCGGCCCGATCGGAGATGGCCGCCTGGGCCCGCAGCAGGGCCACGCCGCCACCGGGGACCACGCCTTCCTCGACCGCCGCCTTGGTGGTCGACACAGCGTCTTCGATGCGGTGCTTCTTCTCCTTGAGCTCCACCTCGGTCGCCGCTCCGACCTTGATGACCGCCACCCCGCCCGACAGCTTGGCGAGCCGCTCCTGCAGCTTCTCCCGGTCGTAGTCGGAGTCGGTGTTGTCGATCTCGGTCTTGATCTGGTTGATCCGGCCCTTGATGTCCGCGTCGGCGCCGGCGCCCTCGACGATCGTCGTCTCGTCCTTGGTGACGACGACCTTGCGGGCCCGACCGAGCAGGTCGAGGGTCACGTTCTCCACCTTCAGGCCGACCTCCTCGGTCACGACCTGGCCGCCGGTGAGGATCGCCATGTCCTGGAGCATCGCCTTGCGCCGCTCGCCGAACCCGGGCGCCTTGACCGCAACGCTGCGGAAGGTGCCCCGGATCTTGTTGACCACCAGGGTGGCGAGGGCCTCGCCCTCGACGTCCTCGGCGATGATGACGAGGGGTCGGCCGGACTGCATGACCTTCTCGAGCACGGGGAGCAAGTCGCGCACCGCGCTGATCTTCGAGCCCACGAAGAGGATGTAGGGGTCGTCGAGGGACGCCTCCATCCGCTCGGTGTCGGTGGAGAAGTAAGGCGAGATGTAGCCCTTGTCGAAGCGCATGCCCTCGACCAGCTCGAGGTCCATGCCGAAGGTCTGGCTCTCCTCGACGGTGATCACCCCGTCCTTGCCGACCTTGTCGATGGCCTCGGAGATGAGGCCCCCGATCTCGCTGTCGGCCGCCGAGATCGAGGCCACCTGGGCGATCTGCTCCTTGGTCTCGGTCTCCTTGGAGATCGTCTTGAGCGAAGCGACCGCCGCCTCGACCGCCGCCTCGATGCCCTTCTTCAGCGACATCGGGTTGGCTCCGGCAGCCACGTTGCGCAGACCCTCGCGGACCATCGCCCACGCGAGGACGGTGGCGGTGGTCGTGCCGTCGCCGGCTACGTCGTCGGTCTTCTTGGCGACCTCCTTGACCAGCTCGGCCCCGATCTTCTCGTAGGGGTCCTCGAGCTCGATCTCCTTGGCGATGGACACGCCGTCGTTGGTGATCGTCGGCGCGCCCCACTTCTTGTCGAGCACCACGTTGCGGCCCTTGGGGCCGAGGGTGACGCGGACGGCGTCCGCGAGCTGGTTCATGCCGCTCTCGAGGGAGCGGCGGGCGTTCTCGTCGAATGCGATCATCTTGGGCATCGGTGTGGGCTTCCCTCCGTTGGGCGGTACCGATTAGCACTCTCACTGGGTGAGTGCTAACAGTAAACCGCTCCCGGGGCGCTAGCGCAAGGCTGGAGTGCCCGGGTCGGCACTCGGGGGTCCCGGGCGCCGACGGGCCCGGACCGGCCCGGCTCAGCCGCCGGCGACCGCCGGCACGATCGACACCGTCGACTCCGGCCCCACCGGGGTCATCACTCCGTCGAGGAAGCGGATGTCCTCGTCGGCGACGAACACGTTGACGAAGCGCCGGAGCTTGCCCTGCTCGTCGTGGAGCCGGCCGGCGAAGCCGGGATGGGCCGTCTCCAAGGCGGCGAGCACGTCGGCGACCGTCCGGCCCTCGACGGTCACCTCGGCCGCTCCTCCGGCGAGCGGGCGGAGCTGGGTGGGGATGCGGACGACGGTCACGGGCGGATCTCCTCGAGAGCGCTGACGGCCGCCTCGAAGGCGGCGACGGTGGGGGGGATGGTGACGCTCGGGCCCACACCCGGATCTTCGGATGGTCCCCACGCAGGGCGGTCCGCTGCGCGCCCGGTCCCCCCGAGGCGCGCCGGGGAGGTCCCGGGCGGCGGGGCGGCCAGCGCGTCGAGGGTCTTCAGGCCGTTGCCGGTCACGTAGGCGACCACCCGCTCGTCGGGGCGGACCACGCCGCTCGCGGCGAGCTGGGCGAGGCTGGCGACGGTCACCCCGCCGGCGGTCTCGGTGAAGATCCCCTCCGTGCGAGCCAGGAGCCGGATCCCCTCGACGATCTCCTCGTCGGTGACCGAACCGAACCCTCCCCCCGACCGGCGGACGACGTCCAAGGCGTACACCCCGTCGGCGGGGTCCCCGATGGCGATCGACTTGGCGACCGTCCGGGGGCGCACCGGCGTGATGGTCTCGGCACCCGCGGCGAAGGCGGTGGCGACCGGCGAGCACCCCGTGGCCTGGGCTCCCGAGACCCGGACCGCCGGCTCCTCGTCGAGGAGGCCCACCGCGTGCAGCTCCCCGAAACCGCGGGCGATGCGGGTCAGCTGGCTGCCGGAACCGACCGGCACGACCACGTGGTCGGGAGCCCGCCAGCCGAGCTGCTCGGCCACCTCGAAGGCCAGGGTGCGGGAGCCCTCGGCGTAGTAGGTGCGCAGGTTGACATTGACGAACGCCCAGTCGGGGTGCTCCCCGGCCAGCTCGCCGCAGAGCCGGTTCACCTCGTCGTAGGTGCCCTCCACCGCGACGACCAGCCCGCCGTACACCGCGCTGGCGGCGACCTTGGCCGGCTCCAGGTCGGCGGGGATGCACACCACCGAGCGCATGCCCGCCCGCGCTGCGTGGGCGGCGACGGAGTTGGCGAGGTTGCCGGTGGAGGCGCACGCCGCCACCTTGAAGCCCAGCTCCCGCGCCCGGCTGAGGGCGACCGACACCACCCGGTCCTTGAACGACCCCGTCGGGTTGAGGGCGTCGTTCTTGATCCACACCTCCCCGAGCCCGAGCTCGGCGGCCAGCCGGTCCGCCCGGACGAGGGGGGTGAAGCCGGCGCCGAGCGAGACCGCGCCGACCGCCTCGGTGGGCAGCAGCGGGCCGTAGCGCCAGATGGAGTGCGGCCCGGCGGCGACCGCCTCCCGGCTGGTGGCGGCGGCGACGGCCTCGTAGTCGTACAGCACCTCGAGGGGACCGAAGCACCACTCGCACGCGTGGAGCGCCTCGGCGGGGTAGGGACGCGCGCACTCACGGCACACCAGCCCTCGGACGAACGACACTGTTGGACCTCCTCATCGAAGCGGGCATTGGCACCGTGGGTCACCTGGGTGACCGGGTTGCCGCGGCGTCACAGGGCCCGTCCCTCGGCCGCTCTTGATGATGTCGTCACCATGATGACCCACCGGGGCGGCCGGCGCAACACCCCGGCACCCCTCGCCTCTTCGGGACGGGCGCCCGCAGCTGGTGGCCCGGTCCCGGTCGCGTGGCAGGATCGCCGCCATGATCCGCTCCTTCGACGCAAGGGACTTCCCTGCGGAGGCCGTGGCAGCCGCCAAGGGGGGCCGGCGGGTCTCGGTGTGCCTGCCGGCGCGCGACGAGGAGTCGACCGTCGGGGCGGTGGTCGGCGCGATCCGCCGGGCGCTCGTCGAGGAGACGCCCGTGGTCGACGAGCTGGTGGTGGTGGACGACGGGTCGCGGGACGCGACGGCGGCGGTGGCCACCGCCGCCGGGGCCCGGGTGGTGGCGGCCGGGGCGGTACTGCCAGGCTTCCCCGCCGGACCGGGCAAGGGCCAGGCGATGTGGAGGGGGCTGGAGGCCACCACCGGCGACATCGTCGCCTTCTGCGACGCCGACGTCCGCAGCTTCGACCCGGCCTTCGTGCTCGGCCTCGTCGGCCCGCTCCTCACGACCGACGGCCTGGCCTTCGTCAAGGGTTTCTACGACCGGCCCCTCGACGGTCGGGTCGGCGAGGGCGGCAGGGTCACCGAGCTCACCGCACGACCGCTGCTCAGCCTGCTGCACCCGTCACTGGCCGGGTTGCGTCAACCCCTGGCGGGTGAGTGCGCCGGCCAGCGGGAGGTCCTGGAGGCGCTGCCGTTCGTCGGGGGCTACGGGGTGGACCTCGGCCTGGTGGTCGACGTGTCCCGGGTGTTCGGCCCGGCGGCCCTGGCCCAGTGTGACCTCGGCACCCGCCTCCACCGGCACCGCAGCCTCGCCGAGCTGAGCGCCCAGGCGGTGGCGGTCGCCCAAGTGGCGCTCGAGCGGGCCGGCTGGCGTGCCGGTGAGGACCTCCCGTGGCCGGCGATGCTCCACCGCCCCGACGCCGAGCCGGTGCCGGTGACCATGACCGAGCTGCCACCGCTCGCGCCGCTGCACGCGAGGCGCCGGTCGGCCTGAGCTGGCTGAGCACGAGCAGCCGAACCGACCCGGGGACGCTCAGCGCCCCCCGGCGGGGCCCCGGCGGAGGTGTCCGGCCACCACCTCCCGGACGCAGCCGCAGGGGTCGGCGAGAGCCCTGGTGGTCCCGAAGCGCTCGACCAGCACCTCCACGACGAGCCCGGGGTGGGAGGCGAGCAGCTCGGCGCGCCTCACGGGATCCGCCCAGGGGCCAGCGATGTCGCCGGCGACGACCAGGGCAGCTGCCCCCGCCGCGCGCGCCAGGTCCACCACCCCACCGACGGCCTTGCCGGAGAAGGACTGCTCGTCGAGGGCGCCCTCGCCGGTGACGACCAGGTCGGCGCCCTCCACGCGGCCGGCCAGGTCGACGGCGTCGGCCACCGCGTCGAACCCGCCGACGAGCGTGGCTCCGAGGGCGGCGAGCCCGCCGGCGAGCCCGCCGGCGGCTCCGCTGCCGGGAAGCGCGTCGACATCGACGCCGAAGCGCTCCGTGTAGATCTGGGCCAGCCGCTCCAAACGCCGGGCGAGCAGCTCCACCTGGGCGGCGGAGGCTCCCTTCTGAGGGGCGAAGACCCGGGCCGCGTCGAGGAAGTGGATCGACGCGTCGCAGGCCACGACGAGCTCCACGCCGCGCAGCCGGCTGTGCGGCTCGAGGGCATCCACGGCTCCGAGGCCGCCGTCGGTGGACGCCGACCCCCCGACGCCTACCAGCACCCGGCGGGCCCCCGAACGCACCGCCGCGGTGATCAGCTCGCCCGTGCCGGTGGTGCTGGCCCTGACCGGGTCGTTGCCGCGGGGTCCGCCGACCAGCTCGATCCCCGACGCTGCGGCCATCTCCACCACCGCCGTGCGGCCGTCCTCCTGGAGGCGCCACTCCGCCTCGACCCCGCGCCCCAGGGGGTCGTGGACCCGGGCCAGCCGGGAGCGCCCCCCGATGGCCTCGGCGAAGCCCTCCCCGCCGTCGGAGACCGGGACGCAGTCGCAGGCCCAACCAGCGGCGGCCGCCGCGTGGGCCACGGCCAGGGCCACCTCGGCAGCCGACGCCGTGCCCCGGAACTTGTCGGGGGCGGCGACGACCCGGGGCACCCCCCCATAGTGGCGCGCCGCCGGCCCGGCAGGGAGGACCGGCGGGGAGGACCGGCTCCGGCGGGGAAGGCAGGCTCGGGCCTCGCGGCACACGGCCCAGCAAACGACCTGGCCCGGTCAGGGTGGGGCCGTGCGGGCGGACAGCGCTGCGAGCAGGGCCAGGATCCCCGGGGGGCCGTCGACCACCAGGTCGGCGGCGGCGAGCAGCTCCGGGGGGGCCTCGGCGCTCGCCGCGGCGACGCTCAGCGTCGCGACTCCCTCGCCCCGACGCCGGGCGAGGGCGTCAAACGCCGGCAGGTCCCCGCGGTCGTCACCCAGGTAGCCCGCCGCCGTGCGCCCCGCGCTCAGACGCTCCGCCACGGTGCCCTTGTCGATCTCCACAGGGGGGCGCAGCTCGACCGACAACCGCCCTGGGTGGGCCGCCAGGCCGCTGCGGCGGGCGGCGGCCGCCGCGTAGTCCTCCACCCAGGCCAGGCGCTGCGGCGAGCTCCGGGCGTGGAGGGTGAACGTCAGTCCCTTGTCCTCCACGGTGACCCCCGGCGGAGCGCGCCTCGCGGCCGCAGCCGCCTCTTCGGCCACCGCGGGGCGCCAACGCTGCGCCTCGGCGTCGGCCCGGAGCTCGCCGCGCTCGGACCACTCGAGCCCGTACAGCCCGACCAGCACGAGGCTGTCGGCGGCGCCGGCGAGGCGGTCCCGAAGGAAGCCGACCGGCCGGCCGGAGACCACCCCGACCAGGCCGAGGGCCCCGGCGAGCCGGGAGAGGACCGGGACGACCCCGGCCAGGGGCCAGGCCGCGCCCGGGTCGACCACGATCGGCGCCAGGGTGCCGTCGAAGTCGCTCATCAGGGCCGTGCCAGCGGGGTGGGCTGCCAGCGGTGCGAGGAGGCGGAGACCGTCTCTTCGAGCGGCGGCAACGCCGGGAGCGCCGGGAGCTGCGCCCACGAGAGCTGTCCCGGGCCCGGCGGGGCTCAGGCCCGGCCGGCGAGGCTCTGGCCGATCACCAGCACCAAGTCGGCCTCGGTGCGGTCCACCGAGGGGATCGGCGCACTGGAAGGGGGAGGCACCACGTTGACGATGGCCGAGTCGGGAAGCCCGACGGTCCGGGCGAGCGCCCTGGCCTCCGGCCCGTAGCCGGACTTGACCATGTAGATCGTCGAGATGGTGTCCTGGGCGGTGGTGTTGTTGGCGGGCAGGGTCACATACCCCGGGTTGGCGTGCAGCTTCGCGCTCCACTGCGCCGACAGCGTCCCGCTGAGCAGCCCGTTCAGTACCTGAAGGGTGATCTTCGACGGCGCGACGACCGCCGTGGTGGTGGTGGTCGTCGAGGAAGGCGTGGTCGTGGTGGACGACGATCCGCCGCCATGGGAGCTCGATCCCGACGACGGCGCGCGGCCCGACACGGTGGCTCGCGATCCTGCCCCGAGCTGGGTGAGCAGCGCGACGGTGACCGCGACGGCCACCGCGACGATCAGCGCGGCCCGAAAGGTGTGGGGCCCGGGGCTGCGCCGCGGAGCCCACCCACCGCCGTCTGGGGCGCGCCGGCTCATCTCTGCGGCCGCCCGCCGGCCGAGCGGCCCTCGAAGCGGGCCCGGAGGCGCTCGCGGCGGAGGTGACGGAGCCGACGGACGACCAGCGGGTCGTAGCGCTCGGCGTCGTCGGAGTCCGCCAGGGCCCCGAGCAGCTGGTAATAGCGGGTGGCCGAGAGCCCGAAGCGGTCACGGATCGCGCCCTGCTTGGGGCCCGGCTGGGTCCACCACGACCGTTCGAAGTCGAGGATGGCCCGATCCCGCTCCGAGAGTCCCATCCGGCCCACCCTGCCACCCGGGCCCCACCGGATCAAGCACCGCCGCCGGTACCCGCGGCTAGGGTACCGGCGGAGACCGGGGACGTGGAGGAGCGCTCGGAGGTGGAGACGGTCCAGGGTGGATCCGGGGTCGCGCGGAGCCGGTGGCTCCCGGTCGTCGGCTTCGCCCTCGTCTCGTCGGCCAACCAGATGTTGTGGCTCGACTTCGCCCCGATCACCACCGGCGTCGCTACCCGCCTCGGCGTGTCGTCGTCCAGCGTGGGCCTCCTCGCGGAGGTCTTCCCGGTGGTCTACGTGGTTCTCGCCCTGCCCGCCGGCCTGGCGCTCGACCGCTGGTTCCGGCCGACCCTCGCGCTCGGCGCGCTGCTCACCGCCGCCGGCGCGGCGATCCGCCTCGCCGGTCCTGGCTTCGCGCCGATCCTGGTCGGCCAGGTGGTGGTGGCCCTGGCCCAGCCCGCGGTGCTCACCGCGGTCACCGGCATCGCCACCCGCTCGCTGCTCCCCGCGGACCGGCCGGCGGGGATCGCGGTCGGCTCGGCGGGCACGTTCCTCGGCTTCGTCGCCGCCTTCGTCCTCGGCCTCGCGTGCGGGGCTTCCCACCTGCACCTGCTGCTCGTGATCGCCGCGGCGTACTCCGTCGCCGGCGCGCTGGTGCTGCTCCCCGCCCTCCGCCTGGTGGCCGCGACCGGAGGAGGGCCGGTCGTGGGCGCGAACCGGGAGGCCCTGAGGTCGGTGTGGTCCGACCCGGTAGTGCGCTGCGTGTGCTGGCTGGTCTTCGCCGGCTTCGGGGTGTTCGTGGCCCTCACCACCTGGTTGCAGACGCTGCTGGCACCGGCCGGGGTGTCCGCCCGGGGTGCCGACGGGATGCTCGTCGCGATGGTCGGCGCCGGCATCGTCACCGCGGTGGCCCTGCCCCCGGCGGTCGCCGCCCGGGCTCGCCAGCCGCTGCTGCTCGCAGTGGCGGGCGTGGCGTCCTTCGCCGCGCTGGTCCTGCTCGCGCTCTCCCCAGGGACGGGGGTCGGCTACGCCGGCCTGGGAGTTGTCGGCCTCGTGCTGCTACCCGCCCTGCCGGTGCTGCTCGAGCTGCTGGAGACCCGCTGCGGCGCCCACGCCGGCGCGGCCACCGCCTTGTTGTGGCTGGCGGGCAACGCCGGCGGGGTGGTGATCGCCCTCGGGGTGCAGGCCGTGGTGAGCGCCGGGGCCACGTCTTTCACCCTCATGGCGCTGGTGGCCCTCGCCGCGCTCCCGCTCGCCCGCCAGCTGGCCGTCCGCCTGCGCGCCGAGCGGACCGGCACCGCCCTCGGAGCGCGCCCCGGATGAGCCCGGTGGCCGGGGGCCACCTACCCGGGGTCGGGGGGCGACGGTGAAGGCGTGGCAGGTGGTCTCCCCCGGGCCGGTCGACTCCGGACCGCTGCGCCTCGGTGAGCTACCCCTCCCCGAACCGGGCTCCGGCCAGGTCAGGGTGCGGGTCAGCGCGTGCGGGGTGTGCCGCACCGACCTGCACGTCGCCGAGGGGGACCTGCCGGTCCACCGCCCGGCGGTGGTCCCCGGCCACGAGGTGGTTGGTCGGGTCGACGCCGTCGGGCCGGGCTGCGAGCAGCTCCGCCCGGGCGACCGGGTCGGCGCCGCGTGGCTCGCCCACACCTGCGGCTCCTGCGACTACTGCCGGCGGGGGGCAGAGAACCTCTGCCCGAACGCCAGGTTCACCGGCTGGGACGTCGACGGGGGCTACGCAGAGGCGCTCGTCGCCGAGGAGGGCTACTTGTACCGCCTTCCCGACAGCGTCGACGACGTGGAGATCGCGCCGCTGCTCTGCGCCGGGATCATCGGCTACCGAGCCTTGCGCCGTGCCGAGCTGCCCCCGGGGGGCCGGCT
>JAJZWW010000451.1 GCA_021846485.1 Actinomycetes bacterium | reverse complement strand
CGGGGGGCCGCGATACCCGCAGCCGCAGTCGGGGTCGCCTCGGGCGATGGCCACGTCGTAGTTTCCCGCCACACAGGTGATGTCGGCTGCTTGGAGGATCGGCCACAGTGCGTCGATCTCGGCGCCAAAGCCACCGAGATCGCCCAGGCACCAGAGCTGCTCGCAACCGCGCCGGCGGGCGTCGGCGACGAAGGCGGAGAGCGCGTAGGGGTTGGCGTACGGGCCGCCGCAGACCGCGATCCGCCGTGGCCGCTCGGTTGCCACATCCTCTGACCGGTGGTGCACATCGCCCGCAGGACGTGGGAGTCCAGCGACTGCTCTCACGCCGGCCTCTCGGCGGGCACCGCGGTCGCACCGGGCCAGGCAACGAGCTCCAAGGGCTGGCAGGCCGGCTCCACGCCTCCCCGACCGGAGTAGACGGCGATCGCGGCCACCCCGGCCAGCCAGAAGCCGATCACCAGCAGGTAGGAGGCGGTGGCCCCGAGGTGGGTGGCGATGCTGGGGAGGGCGAGGGTGCCGACGATGGCGCCGACGCGGCCGACGGCTACCGACGTGCCGACGCCCGCCCCGCGCAGGTGCGTAGGGAACAGCTCGGTGAAGGTGGGATACGCAGACGTCCACGCGGCGGTGCCCGCGGCGTTGGCGATGACGAAGGCGAGGGTCACGAGGGTGGCGCTGCGGCTGGAGGTGGCAAGGGCGAGCAGGCCGATCCCACCGGCCGCGGCCAGGTAGGTGACGCCGACGGTCAGGTGGTGCCCGACCCGGTCGAACACCGCGGCCATGGCCAGCCCGCCCGCCAGGCCGCCGACGTTGCCGATGATGTAGAAGAACGGGATATCCCGGTCTGAGATGTGGACCTGGTGCAAGACGACCACCGACAAGAGGGCGAAGATCCCGTAGTAGCCGAACGCCTCGGCGAGGTCGAGCAGCGCCCCGAGGGCGAGGCGTCCCCGGTGGTGCCGGAGGAGCTCGCCGAGCCCCTGGCGCAGCCGCGCATCAGATGGCGCAACGGCAGGAGCGAGCGGCGGTCGGACCCGGCGGCCGGTTCGGGCCTCCAGGGCGACCAGGATCTGCTCCGCTTCGTCGTGGCGACCTCGGGCGACGAGCCACCGGGGTGACTCGGGGATCCGCCGGCGAAAGACCAGCACCACCAGGGCGACGAGGCCCCCGAAGACGAACAGGTAGCGCCAGGAGGTGGCGGCGCCGACGGCGAGGGTGTCGAGGACCAGGTACGCCAGCAGCCCGGCTGCGATCGCGCCGGCGGGCCAGAAGTTCATGACGACGGCGTTGGCCTTGCCGCGGACTCGGGCGGGGATCAGCTCGGCGATCGCCGCGTTGACGATGGCGTACTCGGCACCGACCCCGAGCGCAGCCAGGAAGCGCAGCACGTAGACGGCGCCGAGGTCCGGGCTGAGCCCGGTGAGCACCGTGAACCCGGCGTACCACAGCAGCGTCGCGACGAACAGGCGCCGGCGACCGAAGCGGTCGGCGAGGCGCCCACCGGCCAGGGCGCCGACGAGGATCCCCCCGAGCCACACCGCCAGGATGGCGTCGCGCTCGAACACGCTGGCGCCGAAGTGGTCGCCGAGCGGCCCGACGGCGTTGGAGAACATCTGCACCTCGAACGAGTCAAACAGCCACCCGGCACCGAGCGCGACGAGGATGGTCGTGTGCAGGGGGCTCCATCGCAGCCGGTCGAGGCGCGCACCGACCTCGGCTTGGGTGAGCGGTCTCGTCACCGGTGTCTCCTCCTTGGGGGATGCAACGGGAGTGTCGTGCGTGCGCGGCGGGTCATCGGGCCTCGTCGGGGACGGGGGCCCGGTCGGACCTCGCCGCTTCCGGCCGGGTGCGCTCGATCTGGGGCCGAGGTGCGGCGACGCCCGGGTCTCCCCAGCCAGAGACCGCCGGCCTCGTGGATCTCTGACGCCGCTGTCGGCGTCGGGTCCGCCTCAATGGCCGCTTCCAGGGCGGCCCGGCGCGGTAGAGGCGGCAGATCTTCTCGGGTGCGACACCGAAGAAGTAGCAGGCCTTCAGCGCCTGCATGAAGACGATCATCGACCAGGTGCCGTGGGCGACGAAGCGGCGGGACGACGCCGTCGAGGTGGCACGAAGTACGACGAGGCGGCCGCGGCGGGCGAGGCGCCGGGAGAGCTCGAGGTCCTCCATGATGGCGATCTCAGGGAACCCGCCGAGCATCTCGAAGGCGTCGCGTCGCACGAACATCGCCTGGTCGCCGAAGACCTGGTGGAGGTGACGGGCCCGCTTGGTGGAGCTCCAGGCCAGGTAGTCGAGACCGATGCTGCGCCGGTCGAAGCGCAGCGACAGGCCGCCGCCCACGACGGCGGGGTCTGCGAGCGCGGCGCGAACCTGGCCGAGGGCTTTGGGGTCGATGCGGCAGTCGGCGTGGACGAACCACAGCACCGGGGCCGAGGTGGCCGACGCGCCGGCGTTCATCTGGACGGCCCGCCCGGGGGGGCTGTGGAGCACCCGGGCGTGGCCGGCGGCGAGTGTTGCCGTGGCATCGGAGGACCCGCCGTCGACGACGACCAGCTCGCAGCCGGGGAAGTCGCGACGCAGCTGTCGGAGCGCGGCGACGATCCCGTCCGCTTCGTTCAGCGTCGGCACGACGATGGCGACCGGGAGAGGATCGGCTGGGCCGCAGTGAGAGGAAGACGCGCCTCCGGCGATGGTCGGCTCTCGGTTAGCCATGGGAGCTGCCTCCTGGCGACACGGCGACCGGGCCGCCGAGCAGCGGGCGAAGCTCCGACGGCAGGGACGGCTCTGCAGCCAACGCCACGGCGTCCTCGGGGGTATCAAGGTCGCGGAGCTCCTCGAGCAGGTGGCACCGCAGCCCGTCCGCTTCGGCCCTGGCCACGGTGGCGGCCAGGACGTCCGGCCCGCCCCACAGCTCCGGGGTGATGTCGAACAGTGACGGCACGGGCCGGTTCATCCCGGCGAGGTAGTAGCCGCCGTCGTAGGCGGGGCCGAGCACCACGTCGGCCCCGCCGGCGAGCGCCGCGAAGGCGTCGTGCAGATGCCGCGCCTTGAGAAGCGGGATGTCGGTGCCGACGACGACGATCGGTCCCCGGTGGGCGGCGAAGACGTCGGCGACGGCACCCGCCAGGCGCTCGCCGAGGTGGCGTCCGCGCTGGGGGACCAGTGC
>JAJZWW010000450.1 GCA_021846485.1 Actinomycetes bacterium | reverse complement strand
GGATCGAGCGCCGTGGGCGCCGTGGTCATCGCCGGCGGAGCGTGGGGAGTGGTGCTGCTCCGCCGGCGGGGCACGGCGGTCCCCGAGGCCCCGCCGGCGCCTACCCCCGAGTCCCCGCCGGCGCCTACCCCCGAGGCCCCGCCGGCACGGCCGCCCACCCCGGCTCCGCCTGCACCCCGCCCTCGCCTGCGCGACCGGCTGGGCAGGACCCGCTCGCTGTTCGGGGGCTATCTGACGTCGGTGCGCTCCAAGGAGCGGATCGACGGGTCGACCTGGGAAGAGCTGGAGGAGGCCCTGATCCTCGCCGACGTCGGCGTCGAGCTGACCGCCAGCCTGCTCGGCGACCTGCGCGCCCAGGTACGCCGGGACAAGGTGACCTCCCCCGAGGCCCTGG
Source organism: Actinomycetes bacterium (assembly GCA_021846485.1). Classification (GTDB taxonomy): domain Bacteria; phylum Actinomycetota; class Acidimicrobiia; order Acidimicrobiales; family Palsa-688; genus JAKAQB01. Next base: position 2,769 of record JAJZWW010000450.1, on the reverse strand, counting down.
TCGGCCTGCTGCGCGACGACCTGGTCGGCCGGCTCGAGGCCGACCGGACCCTCCGGCTCGACGACGGGGTCACCAACGTGTGGCTGATGGTCGGCGTCAACGGGGTGGGAAAGACCACCACGATCGGCAAGCTGGCACGCCAGCAGTGCGCGGCTGGCCGGGTGGTGGTGCTGGCTGCCGGCGACACGTTCCGGGCGGCGGCCGCCGAGCAGCTGGCGACGTGGGGCGAGCGGGTCGGTGCGGAGGTCGTCCGGGGCAGCGAGGGAGGCGACCCCGGCGCAGTGGTCTTCGACGCCGTCCAGCATGCCGCGGCGGCCCGGGCCGACCTGGTGCTGGCCGACACCGCAGGGCGCCTCCACAACAAGGTCAACCTGATGGAGGAGCTGAAGAAGGTGCGCCGGGTCGCCGAACGCCCTCCCGGCAAGGTGACCGAGTCACTGCTGGTGCTCGACGCCACCACCGGCCAGAACGGCCTGACCCAGGCTAAGGTCTTCGCCGAGGCGGTGGCGGTGACCGGTGTGGTGCTCACCAAGTTGGACGGCACCGCCAAGGGGGGCATCGCGCTTGCGGTCCAGACCGAGCTCGGCATCCCGGTGAAGCTCGTGGGGGTTGGGGAAGGAGCCGACGACTTGGTGGCATTCGACCCGGCGGAGTTCGTCGACGCCCTCGTGTCGAGCGAGGAGTAGTTGGTCGGTCGGGGGGGATCAGCCGGCCCTGTGGCCTGCTCGAGCAGCAGCGCGGCGTCGACACCCGGCACCTCGGACGTCCCGAGGATCAGGGGGTATCTCAGCCGATAGCTGGCCTCCTCCCGGCGGGACAATGTCCACGTCGTTGCGCTCAGCTGGGTAGCTTCATGACGTCAGGGCCGATCGAGCCAGGAGCCTGCACATGGAAGTGGTTATCGTTGCCGCGCCGTCCGAGGGCGCCCGACTGGTGGCCGACGCCATCGTCCGGCTGGTCCGCGATCAGGACGAAGCGGTCATCGGCCTGGCCACCGGCAGCACCCCGGAGGGGACCTACGCCGAGCTCGGACTGCGGGTCGCCGGCGGCTCGCTCGACCCGGACCATGTCCGCGGCTTTCTCCTCGATGAGTACGTGGGCCTGCCCGAGGGCCACCCGGCGAGCTATCGCGAGGTGATCCGGCGCCAGGTCGTCGAGCCGCTGGGGCTCCACCCGGCCCGCGTGTGCGGCCCGAACGGGCTCGCCGACGATCTCCCCCTCGAGTGCCGCCGCTACGAAGCCGCCATCGCCTCGGCTGGCGGCGTCGACCTTCAGCTGCTTGGCATCGGGACCGACGGCCACATCGGGTTCAACGAGCCCGGCTCCTCCCTGTCGTCCCGGACGCGGCTGAAGACCCTCACGGCGAGCACCCGAGCCGACAACCGGCGGTTCTTCGGCGAAGGCGACGAGGTGCCCTCCCATGTGCTGACCCAGGGCATCGGAACCATCCTCGAGTCCAGCCACCTGGTCCTCATGGCGTGGGGCAGCGAAAAGGCAGCGGCCGTCGCCGCCGCCGTGGAGGGGCCGCTGCGAGCGCTGGTGCCGGCATCAGCGATTCAGCTGCACCCCCACGCGACTGTGGTGGTGGACGAGGGTGCCGCCGGTTCACTGGAGCTGGCGAGCTACTACCGGGAGGTCTGGGAGGCCAAGCCAGCCTGGCAGGGGATCTGACAGTCGCTCAGGATCGGCCGCTGCCGTCGACCGCCCCGTCGCCAGCGCGATCAATGGCCTCGTCAGTAGCCAGGAGCGCGAGGGCCGCCCGGACCGATCTGCCCCGTTCGGCGAGCGCCCACGTCGCCGCGCCGGCGTCGACACCCGCTCGCAGCATCACGACCGTGGCCTTGGGATCACCTTCGGCCCGGTCGAGCGCCTCCAGGCAGGTGGCCTCGTCCTCGCCGGTCGCCTCGGCGAGCATCCGGGAGAAGCGGGCCTGCAGCTTGGCGTTGCTTGGGACCATGTCGACCATGAGGTTGGACCAGGTGCGCCCGCTGCGGATCATGACGGCGGTCGAGAAGGCGTTGAGCACCAGCTTCTGGGCGCTGCCGGACTTCATCCGGGTCGAGCCCGTCACGACCTCCGGCCCGGTCTCCGCGCACAGGAAGATGTCCGCCAGAGCAGCGAGCGGTGCCTGGGGGTTGGAGGTCACCAGCGCCGTCCGGGCCCCGATCGAGCGGGCAGCCCGGAGCGCCCCCCGCACGTACGGCGTGTAGCCCGAGGCCGCCAGACCGATCACGACATCCCCGGGTTCGACTGCAGCCCGGGCCTCGTTCTCGCCTTGCTCGTCGTCGTCCTCGCCGCCCTCGAGGGCGGCGGAGAAGGCGTCCTCGCCGCCGACGATGTGGCCGATGAAGATGCCCTTGGGCAGGCCGTAGGTAGGGGGGATCTCGGCGGCGTCGAGTAGGCCCAGACGTCCCGAGGTCCCGGCACCGAAGTAGTGGACCCGGCCCCCGGTCCGGAGCCGCTGCACTGTCTCCTCGACCAGGTCGGCCAGCACCGGCAGGACCGCGCGCACGGCGCTTGGGACGGTGGCGTCCTCGTCGTTGATGCGCTCCAGCAGGGCCAGCGGCGGTAGGTCGTCGATGTCCTCGGTGTGCGGGTTTCGGGCCTCAGTCGGGGAGGATTCCAAGGCGCTCGCGTCGAGCGACGACAGCTCAGATCCTTCCGGTAACATGTCGGAAGATTACCTATCTGCGTCCTGCAGAGCAACTTGTTGACGTTAGCAGGGTCGTCGAGATCAGCGGCTTGTCGGTATCAGGGGTCGAGGTAGCG
>JAJZWW010000015.1 GCA_021846485.1 Actinomycetes bacterium | reverse complement strand
AGGCGGTCCACATGCTCGCCGGACCGGCGGCGCTCAGCGTCCGGGCCCCCTCCGCCGGTCGGTGCCTGCCGACGGTCGACGACGACCGCGCCGAAGTCGGCTACGGCACTATCGCCGACCTCACCTGGCGCCACGCCCTCTCGCTCGACGCGTGCACCAAGTGCGGCAAGTGCACCGAGGCGTGCCCGGCGGCGGCGTCCGGCTACCCGCTGTCACCACGCGACCTGATCCTCGACCTCCGGGAGGTCGCCGATGCCGCCGGCGGCATCCACGCGGCGGCGGGGGTGGGGGGTGTCGGCGCAGCCGCCGCGCTCCCCGACCCGCGGGGAGCTCCGCTCGCCAGGAGCGTCGTGCGCCCCGAGACGCTGTGGTCGTGCATGCAGTGCATGGCCTGCGTGGAGATCTGCCCGGTGGGCATCGAGCACGTGCCGATCATCAACCAGCTCCGCCGGCGCCTCGTCGACGAGGGCGAGATGGACTCGCTGCTGCAGTCGACCCTCGAGACGATCCAGAAGTCGGGCAACTCCTTCGGCGAAGCCAAACGCAAGCGGGGCAAGTGGACCGCGGAGCTCCCCTTCCCGGTGAAGGACATCCGCAAGGAGCCGGCCGACCTGGCTTGGTTCGTCGGTGACTACGCCTCCTTCGACCCCCGCAACCAGCGGGTCTCCCGGGCCCTGGCGACGGTCCTGCGATCCGCCCGCGTGGACTTCGGGATCCTCTTCGACGCCGAGCGCACCGGAGGCTGCGACGTGCGCCGGGTCGGCGAGGAGGGGCTCTTCGCCAGCCTGGCCGAGCACAACGTCGAAACCCTCAGGGGCTGCAAGTTCGACCGGATCTTCACCTCCGACGCCCACGGCTTCAACACCCTGAAGAACGAGTACCCGCAGTTCGGCGGCGACTGGACCGTCCTCCACCACACCCAGCTGCTCCACGAGCTGCTCGAGGCCGGCCGGCTGCGGCCCACTCGGCGCCTCGGCTACCGGGTCACCTACCACGACCCGTGCAACCTGGGGCGCTACAACGGGGTCTACGACGCCCCCCGCAAGGTGCTCGAGGCGCTCGGGGTCGAGCTGGTCGAGATGCCCCGGTCACGGGACAACTCGTTTTGCTGCGGCGCCGGCGGCGGGCGGATCTGGATGAAGGAGCTGCGCGCCGCCGGGTCCCGCCGACCGAGCGAGCAGCGCATCGACGAGGCCGTCGACCTCGGCGGGGTCGACTACTTCGTGGTGTGCTGCCCGAAGGACGTGACGATGTTCGAGGACGCGATCAAGACCTCCGGCCACGCCGAGGCGATCCAGCTCCGGGAGATCACCGAGCTGGTCCTCGAGGCCCTGGGCACCCCCGAGGTCGCCGCGGGGAACGAGGCGGTGCCGACGCCGGCGTGAGCGGGGAGCAGGCCGGGGGCCGGGGGCCGGCGTCCCACGTCAGCCCCCCTGGTCCCATTGGCCACCCGCCGAACCCCGCCGGCGCCCTGGCCATCCCCACCCGCCGAGCCCCGCCGGCGCCCTCGCCATCCCCCCCGGCCCCCTCAGCCAGCCGCGCCGGCGCCCAGCCATCGGTCCAGCCAGGGGGAGCGGTACCCATCGGCCCGCCACGCCACCGGGAAGAACGCCTCGTCCATCTCCTCCTCCTCCGGGCGGCGGTACCGGGAGTACACCGGGTGCGCCACGTCGGGGCTCCAACGGGTAGCGGCGTCGATGAAGTGGCTGATCACCGCCCGCCGCTCGGCATCGGCTCGCGCGTTGGCCGGCGAGCCGTGCCAGGTCCACGCGTCGTGGAACGCGGCCCCGCCGGCGGGGACCTCGATCGGCACCAGCTCCAGACCGCCGGGGTCGGCGGCCTCCGGGGCGACCGATCTCAGGTGGCCGAGCCAGTCGTCGGGGGCGTGGAACTCGCCGCCCACCGGCGAGCGGGCCCAGCGGTGCGAGCCGCGCACGTAGTAGATGGTGCCCGTGTCTGCCGCGGTGTCGTCCAGGGCTGCCCAGCAGGTGGTCATGTTGGGCGGGACCATCCAGTCCAGGTAGGCCCCGTCCTGGTGGGCGAGCAGCGGCCTGCCCGAGGGCGGCTTCCAGATCAGGTTGTCCTGGCCGATGCGCAGCCCGTCGAGGCCGGCGAGGCGCGCCGCGAAGCTGGCGTTGCGCACCGACAAGGTGGTGGCGGCCACGACCCGATCGGCCTTCCACGCGTTGCACAGCTGCCGGGTCAGGTCCGGAGGAGTGACCCCCGGTGTGTAGTTGACCTCGTCGGGGGCCACGCCCGTCTCCCAGGTGTGGGCGAACAGCGCCGGCCAGCGGTCCCGCAGCGCCTCCAGCTCCTCGTGGTCGAGGAAGTCCTCTACCACGAGGAAACCGTCGGCGCGGTAGCTCTCGACCTGCTCGGTGGTCGGGGCGAGCGGGCGTCCCGGGGGGCTCACGCCATGGGTGCCATGTCGGAAGAGGCGAGCAGCTGGGCTTCGAACTCCTTGTTGGAGGTGCTCCCCCAGAGACGCCGCTCCCTGATGAACGGCAGGGGGACCGCCGGGTTGGGGCTGTCGATCTCCCGGGCGAGGCGGTGCCCGTCGAACACGCAGTCGACGATCATCCGCGGGGCGGCCGCGTCGCCGATCAGGTACAGCGCCTCGACCCCGTTGGCCTCCAGGGCCTCCCGGTCGGCCTTCAGCTCGCGATAGAGACCGTCGTCGGACACCCGGGCGGTGCAGAGCACCAGGGTGTCCACCTCGAAGCGTTCCTTGTGCGAGGGGTCCCACACGTTGTAGGCGGTGACCACTCCGGGCTCCACCTGCTCGATCATCGTCTCCGGGCGGATGTCCACGTGCAGGCGGTGCAGCTCCCGGTGCATCATCGGGGCTTCGAGGGTGTAGTCCATGTACTGGCCGACGTCGGCCCGCTGGGTGAGCAGGTGGACCTCGTGGCCCTCGCCGGCGAGCTTCTGGGCGAGCGTCACGCCCATGAAGTAGGCCTCGTTGTCCATGATCAGCACCCGATGGCCGACCGGCTTGCGACCGAGGGCGAGGTCCTCGGGGGTGAGCTGCCAGTCGTGGGAGGTGGCGTCGACCCCGGGCACCACGTCGTGGGTGGTGCTGTTGAGCCCGTCGGTGGCCCAGTGGCAACCGGTGGCCACGACGACGATCTCCGCGCCGTACTCCCGGGCCGCCGCGGCGGTCAGGCGGCTGTTGGTGTGGACCTCCACGTTGCGCAGCTTGTCCAGCTGGACCTGGCGGTAGTTGACCACCCGCTTCCAGTCGCCGAGCCCCCGGGCGGTGCCGCGGAAGATGTTCTCCTTGCCGTCGGAGTGGCCGAGGGTCGACACCCAGTTGACGTTGCCGCCGATCTCCGGGCCGGCCTCGACCAGGTGGACCGCGGACATCTCCCGCTTGCCGAGGATCATGGCGCACTCCATGCCCGCGGGCCCGGCGCCGACCACCAGCACGCCCTTGTCGGCGTTGGCCGCCTTGTGGAACCGCTCCGGGTGCCAGCCGCGACGGTACTCCTCGCCGGCGGTGGCGTTCTGGGTGCAGACCATCGGCGGTCCGCCGATCTCCCACCGGGAGATGCACTGGTTGCAGCCGATGCACTCCCGGATGTCGTCGAGGCGGCCCTCCTCGATCTTCTTCGGCAGGAACGGGTCGGAGATCGAAGGCCGGGCCGCGCCGATGATGTCGAACTGCCCGGAGGCGATGATGGCGACCATGGTGTCGGGGTTGGTGATCCGACCGACCCCGACCACCGGCTTGTCGGTGTGGTTGCCCGGCTTGATCCGACCGGTGTAGGGCTTCTCGTGGTTCTCCTCGAAAAAGCGCGACGGGCCGGCGTTCTGGCCCCACTCGGCGATGTCGCCGACGGTGAGGTCCCACAGGTCCACGAGGTGGTCCACGTGCTCGACGAAGCGGATGCCGTCCTTCTCCAGCTCGACACCGGCAGGTCCGTAGAGGGTGTCGACCGCGAACCGGGAGGCGATGGCGCAGTCGTCGCCGACGGCTTCACGGACCTTCTCCAGGCTCTCTTTCCAGAACCGTGCCCGGTTCTCGAAGCTGCCCCCGTACTCGTCGGTGCGCTTGTTGGCCCAGGGGGAGAGGAACTGCAGGGGGAGGTAGCTGTGGGCCCCGTAGACGTAGATGATGTCGAAGCCCGCCTCGCGGGCCCTGACCGCGGCGTCCACGTAGTACTTCTGGACGAGCGCGATGTCGTCGCGGTCCATGTAGCGGGGGTAGATGTTGGACTCGAACTCCGAGGCGATCTGGCTCGGTCCGCGGGGGGTGTCGCGGGTCTCCATGCACGGGGCGTGCGGGCCCCCGTACCACAGCTCGATGCCGGCCAGGGCACCGTACTGGTGGAGGCGGTCGCACATCGCCGAGAGGTTCTGGACGTCGCCGTCGTCCCAGATGCGGGCCGAGACGCGCATGGTGTCGTCCGACTCGGGGTGGATGGAGCAGTACTCGGTGCAACACGCCGCCCAGCCGCCCTCCGCCTTGATCCCCCGGTGGTAGGCCTGGAAGCCGGGCTTCTCGGAGCCGGCCCCGATGCAGTGGGGCACCTGGTAGAAGCGGTTGCGGAGCGTCTTCGGGCCGATCTTCACCGGCTCGAAGAGGACGTCGTACTTCGGGTCTCGGGCCATGCCGTCAGAACCTCCTGCGCCTCGACCGTCCGGGCAGGTGGTCGTCAGCCGCTGCGGACACCCCCATCGTCGACGCTCGCCTCCCCCGTCTGGTCCTCGGTCGCCATCAACCTCAGTGGACGATGTTTCACACTAGGGCGCGGCCGTGGGGGGCGCAACGGCCTGCCCCGGGATGCTGTTCAGTTCCCGGCGCCCAGGTCCTCGTCCCCCGGGTGGCGGTGGGGCATCGCCTCAGCCGGGACCCGCCCGAGCCTTCCGGCCTGGTAGTCCTCCATGGCCTGCATGATCTCCGCGCGGGTGTTCATGACGAACGGCCCGTAGTGCACGACCGGCTCCCTGATCGGCCGTCCCCCGAGGACCAGGACCTCGAGCGTCGGGCTGGCGCTCTCCTGGGCGGGCTCGGCGGCGAGGCCGACAGCGTCCCCCGGGCCGAAGACGACCAGCTGGCCGGCGTGCACCGGCCGGCGCTCGGCGCCCGCCCGGCCCCTCCCGGACAGGACGTAGACGAGGGCGTTGTAAGCCTCCGGCCAGGGCAGCGCGAGGCGGGCACCGGGGCTGACCGTGGCGTGCGCCAAGGTGATCGGCGTGTGGGTCGAGCCCGGGCCACGGTGACCGCCGACCTCACCGGCGACGACCCTCACCAGCGCCCCGCCGTCCTCGGTGGTGAGCAGGGCGGCCTCGGATCCACGGATGTCCTGGTAGCGGGGCGGGGTCCACTTGTCCGCAGCCGGCAGGTTGACCCACAGCTGGACCCCGTGGAACAGCCCGCCGGACACCACCAGCTGCTCGGGGGGCGCCTCGATGTGGAGGATGCCGGCGCCAGCGGTCATCCACTGGGTGTCGCCGTTGGTGATCCGCCCGCCGCCCCCGTTGGAGTCCTGGTGGTCGAAGGTCCCGTCGATCATGTAGGTCACCGTCTCGAATCCCCGGTGGGGGTGCCATGGGGTGCCCTTGGGCTCCCCCGGCGCGTAGTCGACCTCACCCATCTGGTCCATGTGCACGAAGGGGTCGAGCTCGGACTGGGGGACCCCGGCGAAGGCCCGTCGCACCGGGAAGCCCTCACCCTCGAAGCCCGCCGGGGCGGTGGTCACCGAGCGCACCGGGCGCTCACGGACAGCCATGGGGTCCGGCGTGGCAATGCGCGGAAGGACAAGGACGTCGTCGACGGTCACCGCGGGCATCAGGTACTCCTCTCGTCTCGTCGGGCCTGCCGGGCGACGATCCGTGCCGGCGGGCCACTGCAGGCGAAGTCAACACTGCCGCCACGAGGGGCATTCCGCCGGCCACAGGGGATCGAGCCCGGTCCCGGCGTCACTCGCTGCCGGTCACCCGGACTTGACAGCATCCTGGAACAATTCTAGTCTTGGGTGTGTACCGAGGTCGGAAGCGACCGGGACCCTGGGAGGAGCATGGCGAGCAGCGAGACCGACATCCGGGCGGCGGGGCTCCGCTGCACCGCCCAGCGCATCGCCGTCCTCGACGTCCTTCGCGAGGAGCGTCGCCACCACCGCGCCGACGAGGTGACCGCGGCGGTCAACGACCGCATCCAGGTGGTCTCCACCCAGGCGGTCTACGACGCCCTCGCCACTCTGGTCCAAGCCGGGCTGGCCCGCAGGATCGTGCCCGCCGGCCGGGCCGCCCTCTTCGAGGCCCGCTCGGGCGACAACCACCACCACCTGGTCTGCCGGGGGTGCGGCGCGGCCATCGACGTCGACTGCGTGGTCGGCGAAGCCCCCTGCCTGGAGCTGCCCGACGACCATGGCTTCGCCATCGACGAGGCCGAGGTCACCTTCTGGGGCCGCTGCCCCCAGTGCCAGGCGGCCGCCCCCGAGCCGACCAAGCCCCCCGAGGCGACCGATCACGCGGGCTGAGCCCGCCCGAGCCCAACACGACCGACAACAGCACCAACAACCCAATCAGTGCAGGACAACAGGAGGAGAGACAATGGCTGTGAATGGCGAGAGCAACTGCCCGGTGCTGCCGACGGTCGTCGGAGCCCGTTCCAACCGTGACTGGTGGCCCGACCAGCTCAACTTGAGGGTGCTGCACCAGCACAGCCCCCAGGCCAACCCGTTGGGTCCCGACTTCGACTACGCCGAGGAGCTCCGGACCCTCGACCTGGCCGCGGTCAAGCAGGACATCGTCACCGTGCTCACCACCTCGCAGGACTGGTGGCCGGCCGACTACGGCCACTACGGCCCGCTCATCATCCGCATGGCCTGGCACGCAGCCGGCACCTACCGTACCGGCGACGGCCGGGGAGGCGCCGGCCACGGCGCCCAGCGCTTCGCCCCGCTCAACAGCTGGCCGGACAACGCCAACCTGGACAAGGCCCGCCGGGTGCTCTGGCCGGTGAAGCAGAAGTACGGGCGCAAGCTCTCCTGGGGGGACCTGATGGTCCTCGCCGGCAACTGCGCCCTCGAGTCGATGGGCCTCCAGACCTACGGCTTCGGTGGCGGCCGGGTGGACACCTGGGAGCCGGACGAGGACGTCTGGTGGGGCCCGGAGGACACCTGGCTCGGAGACGCCCGCTACCACGGCGACCGGGAGCTGGCGGAGCCCCTGGGTGCGGTGCAGATGGGCCTGATCTACGTCAACCCCGAGGGTCCCAACGGCAACCCCGACCCGCTCGCCGCCGCCCGGGACATCCGCGAGACCTTCCGGCGGATGGCCATGAACGACGAGGAGACCGTCGCGCTGATCGCCGGCGGGCACACCTTCGGCAAGACCCACGGGGCCGTCGTCGCCGAGTACATCGGGCCCGAGCCCGAGGCCGCTCCCCTGGAGCAGCAGGGCCTCGGGTGGAAGAACACCTACGGGACCGGCAAGGGGGGAGACACCTGGACCAGCGGGCTGGAGGGCGCCTGGACCACCGAGCCCACCCGGTGGGACAACGGCTACTTCGACGTCCTGCTCGGCTACGACTGGGAGCTGACCACCAGCCCGGCGGGGGCCAAGCAGTGGACGCCGAAGGACCCCGCGGCGCAGGGCACGGTGCCCGACGCCCACGACCCGTCCAAGCGCCACGCCCCGACGATGCTCACCACCGACATCGCCTTGAAGGTCGACCCGACCTACGCCCCGATCTCCAAGCGGTTCCACGAGCACCCCGAGCAGTTCGCCGAGGCGTTCGCCAAGGCTTGGTTCAAGCTCACCCACCGGGACATGGGGCCGGTGAGCCGCTACCTCGGCCCGGAGGTGCCCGCCGAACCGTTGATCTGGCAGGACCCGGTGCCCGCAGTCGACCACGAGCTGGTCGACGAGGCGGACGTCGCCGCCCTGAAGTCCGAGATCCTCGCTTCGGGGCTCACCACCGCCCAGCTGGTGGCGACCGCCTGGGCGTCCGCCTCGAGCTTCCGGGGCACCGACAAGCGGGGCGGGGCCAACGGAGCCAGGATCCGCCTGGCGCCCCAGAAGGACTGGGAGGTCAACGAGCCCGCCGCGGTCGCCCCGGTCCTCCAGGGCCTGGAGGCCGTCCAGGCCCGGTTCAACGCGTCGCAGTCGGGCGGCAAGCGGATCTCTCTCGCCGACCTGATCGTGCTCGGTGGTTGCGCCGCGGTGGAGGCCGCCGCCCGCGCGGCCGGAGCAGAGCTGACCGTCCCCTTCACCCCGGGGCGCACCGACGCCTCCCAGGAGCAGACCGACGTCGAGTCCTTCGCGGTGCTCGAGCCGGCCGCCGACGGGTTCCGCAACTGGCTACGGGCGGGAGAGAAGCTGCCACCCGAGCAGCTGCTGATCGAGCGGGCCGACCTGCTCACCCTGACCGCCCCGGAGATGACCGTCCTCGTCGGCGGCCTCCGGGCGCTCGGGGCCAACCACCGGGGGACCGGCCACGGGGTGCTCACCGACCGTCCCGGGACGCTGACCAACGACTTCTTCGTGAACCTGCTCGACATGGCGACCGAGTGGAAGCCGTCGGCCGCCGAGGAGCACGTCTACGAGGGCCGGGACCGGGCCAGCGGGCAGCTGCGCTGGACCGGCACGGCCGTCGACTTGGTCTTCGGGGCCAACTCGCAGCTGCGGGCGGTCTCGGAGGTGTACGCGGCGGCCGACGGCAAGGAGAAGTTCGTGTCGGACTTCGTCGCCGCCTGGACCAAGGTCATGGAGCTCGACCGCTTCGACCTGCCGGGCCGCCACTGACCCGAGCCGAACCGGCCGGTGGCCGGGTGGCGGGCCCGTCGCGGGCTCGTCGCCCGGCCGCACCGGCCGGATCAGTCTCCCGCGGAGAAGACCCGGCTGGCGAGGAGGTCCTCCGGTTCGAGCCGCACGAGCTCCTCGCGGCCGAGGGGAACGCCGGCGGCGAGCACCCGGCCGGCGTGGCGCAGCCGGGCTCGTTCCAAGGCGTTGCGGACACTGCGGGCGTTGGCGAAGCGCGGCTGGTCCCGACGGCGGCGCAGGTACTCGATCCACACCCCGCCGGCGTCCGGGGACAGCTCGTAGCCGGCCTGGGCGAGCATCAGCCGGCCTATCGCCGCCAGGTCCTCGACGGGATAGTCGGGGAAGTCGATGTGGTGGGCAATGCGGCTGCTCATCCCCGGGTTGGCCGAGAAGAACGTGTCCATCCGGTCCTTGTAGCCGCCGCCGATCACGACCAGGTCCTCCCGGTTGTTCTCCATGACCTGCAAGAGGATCTCGATCGATTCCTGGCCGTAGTCCCGCTCGTTGTCCACCCGGTAGAGGTAGTAGGCCTCGTCGACGAACAGCACCCCACCCATCGCCCGTTTCAGGACCTCCTTGGTCTTCGGGGCGGTGTGCCCGACGTACTGGCCGACCAGGTCGTCGCGGGTGACGGCCACGAGATGCCCCCTGGAGAGGTATCCGAGGCCGTGGAGGAGCTCGGCCATGCGCACGGCGACGGTCGTCTTACCCGTCCCCGGGCTCCCGGTGAAGCACATGTGCAAGGTGGGCCGCTGCCCGGCGAGCCCGAAGCGCTGGCGCATGCGGTCGACGAGGAGGAGCGCGGCGATCTCCCGGATGCGGGTCTTCACCGGGAGCAACCCGACCAGCTCGGCGTCGAGGCGGGCGAGGACCGCGTCGAGGTTGCTCGCGCGCCGTTCCTCCTCGGGGTCGAGGCGCGCGTCGGGAGCTACTGGGGAAAGAGCCGCCGGCTCGTCGCTCCCGCCGGCGCTGCCCGCGTCCCCGGTCGCGCCCGGGCTCCGGGGCATGCCGAAGGCGGCCCGGCCGGCGTCCACCCCGGTCACGGGTGCCGGCCGGTCCGGTAGCGCTCCCCGACGGGCCGGTCGGCCGCGTAGGCGTGCAACCCGTAGCCCTGGCGACGGTCGGGGCCCTCGGCCCGCTCCAGCCGGAAGCCCGGCTCCTCGGTGGGGCGCTGCACGAGGAACGACAAGGCGACCGTCTGGCGCCCGAGCGAGGCGTCGTAGGCGTTGACCCGCACGTAGCGGTCCGAGAACGCCTCCCGGCAGGCGGCCACCTCGGCCAGCACGCCGGCGGCGGCGCCCAGGTCGAACATCGGCAGGCCCCACATGTCCCAGTAGGTGTTGCGGGGGTGGGGATCGTCGGTGTGCTCGACCGAGACCGCCCACCCGCGGTCCAAGCAGTACTGGACCTGGGCGCAGATCTCCTCGTCGGTCAGGTCGGGGAGCATCGAGAAGGTCCCCTGGGTGATCCGCATCTCAGACCACCACCGGGGTCTCGACCACGTCGGGGACGTCGGTCGACTCGTAGGTGAAGGTCACGTCGCCCCACGTGGAGAGCGCCATGTCGAGCTCCCGGCTGCGGCGGGCGGCGGCCTTCAGGATGTCCGGGCCCTCGACCAGGTAGTCGCGGCCCTCGTTGCGTGCCTTGATCATCGCCTCCAGGGCGACCCGGTTGGCGGTGGCGCCGGCGGCGATCCCCATGGGGTGGCCGATAGTGCCCCCGCCGAACTGCAGGATGCAGTCCTCGCCGAGGTGGTGCAGCAGCTGGTGCATCTGGCCGGCGTGGATCCCACCGGAGGCGACCGGCATGACGCCCGGCATCGACAGCCAGTCCTGCTCGAAGTACAGGCCTTTGGCCGGGTCGGGCTCGACGTGGTCGAGGCGGAGGGTGTCGTAGAAGCCGGCGACCGAGTGCGGGTCGCCCTCGAGCTTGCCGACGACGGTGCCGGCGTGGAGGTGGTCGACGCCGGCGAGGCGCATCCACTTGGCGATCACCCGGAAGCTCACGCCGTGGTTCTTCTGGCGGGTGTAGGTGGAGTGCCCGGCCCGGTGGAGGTGGAGGATGACGCCGTTGCGGCGGGCCCAGGTCGCCATGGACTGGATGGCGGTGTAGCCGACGGTCAGGTCGATCATCACGATGACGCTGCCGAGCTCGCGCGCCAGCTCGGCCCGCTCGTACATCTGCTCCATGGTCCCGGCGGTGCAGTTGAGGTAGTGGCCCTTGACCTCGCCGGTCTCGGCCTGCGCCTTGTTGACCGCCTCCATGCAGTACAGCCACCGGTCGCGCCAGCGCATGAACGGCTGGCTGTTGATGTTCTCGTCGTCCTTGGTGAAGTCCAGCCCGCCGCGCAGGGCCTCGTAGACCACCCGCCCGTAGTTGCGGGCCGACAGGCCGAGCTTGGGCTTGACGGTGGCGCCGAGCAGCGGCCGACCGTACTTGTCGAGGTACTCCCGCTCCATGACGATGCCGTGGGCGGGACCCTGGAAGGTCTTGGTGTAGTGCGGCGGGATCCGCAGGTCCTCGAGTCGAAGCGCCCGGAGCGCCTTGAAGCCGAAGACGTTGCCGATGATCGACGACGTCAGGTTGGCGACCGACCCCTCCTCGAACAGGTCGAGGTCGTAGGCGATCAGGGCGATGTACTGCTCGGGGTTCCCCGGCACCGGGTCCACCCGGTAGCACTTGGCCTGGTAGTGGGTGTTGGCCGTCAGCCGGTCGGTCCACACCACCGTCCAGGTGGCGGTGGAGGATTCCCCGGCCACGGCTGCCCCGGCCTCCTCGGGGGGCACCCCCGGCTGGGGGGTGACCCGGAAGGCGGCCAGCAGGTCCGTGGGCTTCGGTTCGTAGTCCGGGTTCCAGTAGCCCATCTGGGCGTAGGGGATGACGCCGGCGCTCCAGCGATCGGTCATGGCTCGAACGCTACGGCAGAGCTCTTCGAACTTCTATTGACTTTTCCAGCCTGACCGATAGGTTCGTAGTTATGTCAAGTGACGCCCGGCGGACCGTTGAGCCTGGGTCGTGACCCCGAGCCAGCTGCGCACCCTGGCCGCCGTCGCGGAGGCGGGCAGCGTCGTCGGCGCCGCCGAGGCACTCCACGTGAGCCAGCCGGCGGTGTCCGCGTCGATCGCCGCCCTCGCCCGGGAGGTCGGCGTGCCACTGGCCGTCCGCCAGGGAAGGGGGCTGGCCCTGACACCGGCGGGGACCACCCTGGCCCGCTACGCCAACCGCGTCGTCGGCCTGCTCGGCGAGGCGACGGAGGCGGCCCGGGCGGAGGCCGGGGCGGCAGCGCTACTGCGGGTGGCCGCGGTGACCTCGGCCGGCGAGCGGCTGGTCCCCGAGCTGCTCGCCCCCTACCGCCGGGAGCACCCCGAGGTGGGCGTCGCGCTGGAGGTGGGCCCCCGCGACCGGGTGTGGCGGCTGCTCGCCGACCACGCCGTCGACCTGGTCGTAGCGGGCCGACCGCCGCAGGGGTCGGCGCTGACGGTCTACGGCCGGCGGCCCAACACACTGGTGGTCGTCGGCGCCCCGACGGTCGCCGCGGCGTGGGTCGGGGCCGCCTGGTTGCTACGCGAGCCGGGATCGGGGACCCGGGCGACGACCGAGGCGCTGCTCGACGAGCTCGGCATCGACCCGCCCCGCCTGACGCTCGGGTCCAACCGGGCCGCGCTGGCGGGGGCGGCGGCCGGCCTCGGGGTCACCCTCGCCCCGCGCGAGGAGGTGGGCCGCGGGCTGGTGGTGGCCGACGTGCCCGGCACCCCCCTGGACCGGCCCTACTACCTGGCGGGCCACGCCGAGCTACCGGCCACCGCCCGCCGGTTCGTGGCCCTGGCCCGGGAGCACGGCCTCGGGGGGTGAGCCAGGAGCGGCGTCTCGCGCGGGCTGCGCATCAGCGCCCCGGGGGCAGCGGCAGGTGCACCAGGATGTCGGTGCCCCGACCGGGGTGGCTGGCCACCGTGAGGGCGCCACCCAGCAGCTCGGCGCGCTCACGGATGCCGTCCAGGCCGAACCCGGGGTTGGGCTCGCCGGCGATCCCCACCCCGTCGTCGCGGACCCGCACACCGACCTCTCCGGGCGAGGCGGTCACCTGGAGCAGCACCGCCGACGCCCGGGCGTGCTTGGCCGCGTTCTGCAGCGCCTCCTGGGCGATGCGGTACGTCGCGACGGCCACGTGGTCGGGCACCGGCACCTCCAGGGAGAGGTCGCAGGTCACCTCGGTGCCATCGGCCGCCGAGGTGGACGCAAGCGACTGGAGCGCGTCGGCAAGGCCCAGGTCGTCGAGCATCGGGGGTCGCAGGCCGGCGACCGCGGCGCGGGCCTCGGCCACGGCCAGCTCGGCCAGGTGCCGGGCGGTGGCCACCTGCTCCGCAGCGAAGGGGGGGTCCTCCTCGATCGCCTCGGCCGCCGCCGCGAGATGGAACGACAAGCTGACGACCGCCTGGGTCACGCCGTCGTGCACCTCCGCCGCGATCCGCCGCCGCTCTTGCTCCTGGAACGCCACGAAGCGCTCCAGGAGCCCCTCGTGCTCGGCCGCGCGGGTGAGCAGCTGCCGGTTCAGGCGGGCGGCGTGCACCGCACCGGCGACCAGCTGGCCGATACCGGTGAGCAGCGCCATGTCCCGGTCGTCGAAATCCCGGCGGAGGCGGGTGTGGACGTTGACCACACCGGCGAGGCCGGTGGGCCGGCAGGACATCGGCACCGAGGCCATGGAGACGAACTCGAGACCGCCCAGGGCGGGGATGTAGCAGTAGCGGGGGTCGTCGAGCTTTCCCTCGGCGATGACCACCGGCTGGCGGCGCGCGGCGACCCACCCCGAGACGCCCTCGTCGAGGCACAGGCGGACCTTGCCCACCTGGGCGTCGAACGGCGGCGTCGCGCCCATGAGGGTGAGCCCCCGCCCGTCGTCGTCGAGGACGTGCACGAAGCACACGTCGACGAGCAGCGATCGGGTCACGAGATCGGCGACCCGCCTGGCGAGCTCGTCCAGCGCGGGCGCGGCGGCCACCGCATCGATGGTGCCGAGCAACAGCTCGCGAGCGGTCTCGGCGCCGACCCGGCCGACCCAGTCGTCCGGGGCGGTCACTGGTAGATCCCCTCCCGGATGGCGGTGGCGACCGCTGCAGTGCGGTCGCCCACACCGAGCTTGCGGTAGACGCTGCTCGCGTGGCTCTTCACGGTCTCCTCGCCGACCGTGAGGCGCGCGGCGATCGCCCGGTTGGAGAGGCCGGCGACGATCAGGGCGAGCACCTCGCTCTCCCGCTGGCTGAGGCCCAGGTGGGCTCCGGGCCAGAACTCGCCGTGGTGGAGCCGGGCCGCCGACGCGGCCAACCGACCGGCGAGGGTCGGGTCGATCACAACCTGGCCGGCGACGACCTCTGCGAGATGGCGGACCAGCTCGGCCCCGCCGACCCTCTTGAGCAGGTAGCCGGCAGCGCCGGCGCGCAGCGCCTGGTACACGTACTGCTCGTCGTCGTAGACCGTGAGCACCACGACCCTGGTGCCTGGGCAGCGGGAGAGCAGGTGGCGGACCAGGTCCAGACCGCTCGCCGCCCCGAGGCGGAGGTCGGTGAGCACCACGTCGGGCCCGAAGGTCTCCACCACCGACAGGGCCTCCGCCACCGTGGCCGCCTCGCCCACGACCCGCGCCTCGCCCGCGTGACGGGCGAGCATCGCCTTCAGCCCCTGGCGCACGATCTCGTGGTCGTCCACGAGGACCACCCGCACCGGCGTCGCCATCGCGGGACCATACCTCCCGCCGGCACCACGTCCCCCGACGTTCCCCCGGCGCCTCCCCCGCCGGCGGGAGGTGGGGTGGCGTGCCCGGCTCGTAGGGTCCGGGCATGCCGCACAAGGTGCTGCGCATCCGCCGGGCCCAGGTGGACCCGGTCACCCGCCCGGTGATGCTCGCCATCGCCGGGGACTCGGCCGCCGGCAAGACGACGCTCACCCGCGGGCTGGTCGAGGCCCTCGGACCGGAGCGGGCGACGTCGATCTGCGTCGACGACTACCACCGCTACGACCGGGAGGAGCGCCGGCACCTGCCGTTCACCCCCCTCCACCCGGAGTGCAACCACGTCAGGATCATGGAGCAGCACCTGCAGCTGCTCGCCACCGGTCACCCGATCCTGAAGCCGGTGTACGACCACCGCACCGGTACCCTGGTGCGCCCGGAGCTGGTCGAGCCGCGGGAGCTGGTGATCGTCGAAGGACTGCTGCCGCTGTCCACCCGCCTGGCACGCGCGTGTTTCGACGTCGCCGTCTACCTCGACCCGCCCGAGGGGGTCCGCCGCCGCTGGAAGATCGGCCGCGACTGCAACGACCGGGGCTACACGCCCGCACAGGTCGTGGCCGAGCTCGAGCGGCGCGAGCCGGAGTCGGCGGCCTTCATCCGTCCGCAGCGGGAGGAGGCGGACATCGTGATCCGCTTCGCCCCGGTCGAAGGCCGCGACGACCCACCTGGGACACCGCTGTCGGCCGAGGTGGCGCTCCGGCCCACCATCCGCCACCCCGACATGTCCCGGGTGCTCGGCGAGGAGCACCACGCCATGCACGTCAAGCTCGCCCGCGACGTCGACGGCCGGCCGATCGACGCCCTGCACGTCCACGGCCACGCCTCCAGGGAGGACAGCCGGGTGCTGGAGAAGGCGATCTGGGAGCAGCTCGACGTGGACCACCCGTTCCCCGAGAGCCTGGGGCGGCTGGGTGCCGGGGCACGCTCCGAGCCGCTGGCGGTCTGCCAGCTGCTGCTCGTCTACCACCTGCTCGACAGCCGACCCGACCGGGACCTGACCGCCGCGGTGCCGGCGACGATCTGACCCTCGACGCCGGCGGCGGCGTTGCCGGCCGGCCCACCGAGGAGAAACTTGCCTGCTGGACTGTTTCGCACCCAAATCCCGAGGTGAGGGCTGGTGAAGAAGTCCAGCAGGCAAGCTCCTTCTCTGTAACCTTCCCGCGGATCCAGAACAAGGGGAGGGATGATGACCGAGGCCATCGACGACCCGGCGGCGGACAACACCGCAGACCTGGTCCGCCACTGGGCGCGAGTCGACCCCGACCACCCGGCGCTGCGCTGGGAGGGCGGCGGCCAGCTCACCTACGGCGAGCTCGACGCCCGCTCCAACCAGGTGGCCCAGGCGCTGCTCGCCTCGGGAGTGGGCCCCGGGGACCGGGTCGCCTACCTCGACAAGAACAGCCCCGAGCAGGTCGAGCTGTACTTCGGCTCGGTGAAGGTCGGCGCGGTGCCCACCCCGGTCAACTACCGCCTGGCCCCGCCGGAGATCGCCTACATCGTCGCCGACGCCGGGGCGAAGGTGGTGGCCGTCGGCGCCGAGGTGCTCCACCAGGTGGAGCCGGTGGAGGACCGCCTCGGCGGCGGGGAGGTGCTGGTGATCGGCGGGGCCGCCGGCACCGCCCGCCCCGCCTACGCCGAGTGGCGCGACGCCTTTCCCCCCGAAGATCCCCTCCTGCCCGTCGACCCGGGCGACACCGCCTACCAGCTGTACTCGTCGGGGACCACCGGCCGGCCCAAGGGTGTGCTGCTCAGCCACGCCAACCTCGTCGCCGAGGTCGGGCTGCTGCGCGACGTGGTCCGCCTCGGGCCGGGGAGCGTGAGCCTCGTGCCGATGCCGTTGTTCCACATCGGCGGGGGAGGCTACCTGCTCGCCGGGCTGTACCACGGGGCCACCAACGTCCTCGTCCGCGACATCGTCCCGCCCGCCCTGGTCGACACCTTCGAGCGCGAGCGGGTCACCCACAGCTTCGTCGTGCCGGCGGTGATCCAGTTCGTGCTCGCCGTCCCCGGAGTCGCCGAGCGCGACTTCTCCGCCCTCGAGTACCTCGTCTACGGCGCGTCGCCGATCTCGGCGCGGGTGCTGACCGAAGCGGTCCGCACGTTTCGGGCCCCGCTGGTGCAGGTCTACGGGCTGACCGAGACCACCGGCGCGGTCACCTACCTCCCGGCCACCGACCATGATCCCGACGGTCCCCACCGCCACCGGCTGCGGGCCGCGGGCCTGCCCGCCCCCGGCGTCGAACTGCGCCTGGTCGAACCCTCGACCAGCGCCGACGTGGTCGTCGGCGAGGTCGGCGAGGTGTGGATCCGGGGACCGATCGTCATGCAGGGCTACTGGAACCTTCCCGACGCCACCGCAGCCACCGTGGTCGAGGGTGGGTGGCTGCGGACCGGCGACGCCGGCTACCTCGACGCCGACGGATACCTCTACCTCTACGACAGAGTGAAGGACATGATCGTCTCCGGAGGGGACAACATCTACCCTGCCGAGGTCGAGAACGCCCTCATGGCCCACCCCGCCGTGGCCGACGCGGCGGTGATCGGGATCCCCCACGAGCGCTGGGGGGAGCGGCCGCTGGCGGTCGTCGTCCGCAAGCCCGGCGCCACGGCCGACCCCGACGAGCTGCGCGCGTGGTGCCGGGAGCGCCTGGCGGGCTTCAAGTGCCCCGACCGGGTCGAGTGGGCCGACGCCCTACCCCGCAACCCGAGCGGCAAGGTGCTGAAGAAGGACCTGCGCGCGCCGTACTGGGATGGACACGAGCGCCTGGTCGGCTAGACGCGGGCGGCGCCGGGTTGGCCGGTCGTCCCCGGCGGAGTGGCACACTGTCGGCGCCCAGTCCCGGAGAAAGGCGCTCGGTGCCCCCGACCACGACCGAAGACCTCGAAGCCCGAGCCCTCGGGCTCTCTGCCGCCGGCTCCGACCCGGCGAACGCCGTCGCCGAGCTCGTCGCGGCAGGCAGCAGGGACCGGGCGGCCCTCGAGGTGGCCCGCGACCGCGTCGCCAGGCGCATGCACGACAACGTGGGCGACACCACCGCCGGCGCCGCCCTCGCCCTGCTCAACAAGGCCCTCGTCGAGGTGGGCTGGGTCGACCCCTACCAGTGGAAGCAGCGCCTGGGGAACCGGCTGCGCAAGCCGTAGCCGCCGGCGGCTACGCGCCCGCCCACCGGCTGGCGCTCGGCTCGTCCCTGATCCCGAGGAGGAACCTCTCGTCGCGGTCAAGGACCCGAGCGGCAACTGCTTGGACGGCCGAAGGCCGAGAACCGTGTGCTGACACGGCCGAAGTTGGTAACGCCGTCCAAGTAGTTACCGGAAGGGTCCTAGCTAACGGTGATCGGACCCCTCGAGCTCCGCCAGCTGCACTCCCCGGTCGCGCAGCTCCCGCAGGAACGCACCGGGGCGCCCGATCAGCCCGGCCAGCCCCGCCGCCCCTGGCTGGCCGATCCGCCCCGCCGCCACCCAGGCGGCGGCGATCCCCGCCACGGTGCCGGCCACCAGCGCCGGGCGGCCGGTGCCTGCCAGCACCATCGCGTCGAACGAGCCACCGCGCTCGCCGCGCAGCTCCACCCTGACCGCACCGACCGTGCCCTCCGGGTGGGGGGGGCGGAGCATCGGCAGGTGAGAGGTCAGCCGGTCGCGGCGGGTGGCCGCCATCCGGGAACTGACCCGCCGGACCCCGGGGAAGGCCGGCGCCACGAGGAGCGGGTCGACGAGCCGCGCCCGGTAGCAGTCGGCCCCGCCCACCGGGTCGGGGAACCAGGCCAGCTCCCGGCCCGACCCGCCGGGACGCCGGCGCCACTGACCGTCGTACCACTCCACACCGGGCGAGGACAACGCTGCGTGGTGGTGGCGGGCGCAGGCCGGCCCGCCGGTGCCGAAGCTCGCCACGTGCACCTCGCGGAGACTGTCGAAGCGGGCCGCGCCGTAGCGCGCCAAGACGCACGACAGGCCCGGGGCCATCGTGGCCCCGACCACCACCGAGCGGCCCGCCGCACTGGCGGTGAGGTCGAGCTCGAGCAGCGACCTGACCTGGTGGAGGTCGTCGACCGCGGCGACGACGTGGGCCCCGGAGCGCAGCGCGGCCGAAGCCACCCCGGCCGCGTCGTCGGGCCGGGCCACGACCACCACGTCGGTGCCCTCCGGGATCCGGG
>JAJZWW010000014.1 GCA_021846485.1 Actinomycetes bacterium | reverse complement strand
CGCTCGATCGGCGCCGGCACGGCCACGCCGGCGACGGCCTCGACGGCCCGGCAGAACGCCCAGGCGTTGCTCACCGCGGACAGTCCCTCGGCTCGCTCGACAGTGAAGAGCGCCCGCCCGGGATGCAGACCCTGCAAGCGGTGCTCGATGCCACGATGCTTGTGCCAGAAGAGCAGGTAGAGGTCGAGGACCTCCTCGCCGCTCGTGACCAGACCCACGTAGAGCGACTCCTGGGCGACGGCACGTACCGGACCGAAGGGGAACTCGAAAGCTTCTCCGGAGACGTGGTGAGGCGCGCGCGGCGCGCGAGCCTCGTGTGCCGGGGGGTGCCCGAGACGGGGGAAGTCGGCTCCTGCGTAGGGAGGGATGACGAGCCGATTGAGCCCCTTGCTCTCGTCGGGTCGCACGCCGAACTGCTCGTAGATCTCGCACTCCTCGACGAACGCAGCCGGAGCGACGTCGGAGAGCGGCGGGTACCCGGTACCCCTGGCCGGCCACCGCACGATCAGATAGGAGCGCTCCGGCTCGAGACCGTAGACGAGCCGGATCACGAGCTCACCGTTCTCGAGGGACCCAAAGAAGTCGGCAAGACGAGCGCCACCACCTGCCATCACCTGGACGTAGCGCTCCACGTCCTCGGGGGCGAGCCGGAGATGCTCTACGCCGCCCGCCGAACGGTCCTCGGTGATGTCGACGTCGCCACTCATGACGCCACCCGGACCGAGCGCACGATCAGCTCGTTGAGCCCTCCGGGGATCCACAGTCCGAGCAGAGCCAGTGCGCCGAGCCCGCCGAGGAGAGGCACGGCTGCCAGGAATCGGCTGCTGCGCGTCGGGTAGGGAGGGCGGATCCCCTGGGTGGGCTGGCTACCGGTGACCATGGCGAGGGTCGTCGCGAGCAGCGAGGCGAAACCGATGACGAGCAGCAAGAGGAGCAGGCCGGGAAGAGCTGGATCGTCGCGGGCGAACCCAGCCCGGACGATCGTGAGCTCGCTGAGGAAGACCCCGAAGGGAGGCGACCCGGCGACGGCCAAGGAGGCGAGCAACACGGCGCCCCCGCCCAGGGGCAAGGCACTCAGCAGGCCGCGGACCTCAGACGCTTCGCGCGTGCGGTAGCCGAGCACGACGTGACCCGACGAGAGGAAGAGCACCGATTTGCCGATCGCGTGGGTGAGGAGCTGGAGGAGCGCACCGTAGACGCCGAGCATGCCTCCGAAGCCGAGCGCGATGGCAACTATCCCCATGTGCTCGATGGACGAGTAGGCGAACAACCGCTTGTAGTTGCCGCCGACGACGAGGAACATCACGCCGATGAACGCGGTGAGGAACCCGAAGAACAACAAGACAGTCTCCTCGTAACTGCTGCCCAGGGTCAGGACCGCGATCGACCGGAACCGGATGATCGCGTACATGCCGGTGGTGAGCAGCCCGGCCGAGAGCATCGCGCTGACCGGGCTCGGGGCCTCGGAGTGCGCATCCGGCAGCCAGCTGTGCATCGGCACCAACCCGACCTTCGTGCCGTAGCCGACCACCGCCAGGAGGAACGCCAGCTTGACGCTGGTGGGCGCCAGCGAGCGGGCGTGGGCGAACAGGTAGATCCACGTCAGACGCTGGCCGGAGGTCGAGTGGAGGTGGCTTCCGGCGTAGAACAAAAAGAGCGTGGCGACCAGCGCGATCGTGACGCCGAACGAGCTGATGATCACGTACTTCCAGGCCGCCTCGAGGGAGCGGGCCTCGGCTTCGAGCCCGACCAGCACTACACTCGCCAGCGTGCTGCCTTCGACCAGCACCCACAGCAGCCCGAGGTTGCCGGTGAGGAACACGGCGAGCATTCCCGAGGCGAACAGGGAGAAGAACACGAAGTAGAGCCGGACCTGGAGCCCGGTCAGCTCGCCGCTCGCCTCCTCGGACCGCAAGTAGGCCGCAGAGCTGAAACTGGCGAGCAACACCACGAGCGACACCACGACAGTGAAGAAAGCGCCGAGCGGGTCCACATAGAGGAAGCCGTCGAGCGCTTCGAAGTGGCCGGCGGCGAGAACCCTCGCCGCGAGGACCAGTGCGGAGGCGAACGAGCCCGTCCCGCCGGCTATGGCCGCCGCGCCAGGCCCTCGTGCTCGAGTGCCAGTAGAGATCGCCAGACCGCCGAGCAGAGGCAGGAGGACGACGAGTGCCACGAGGACGGTCATCCGCGCAGCTCCCGCAGCTCCGTCGCAGTAGCCTCCGCGAGCCGCCGGGTGATCCCCGAGACGAACACGACCATGATCAGTACCGCGGCGACCAGGTCGAGGAAGACGCCCGCTTCCACGATGAAGGGAAACGTCGACACGAGCGTGATGGCACCGAGGAAGACACCGTTCTCGGTGATCAGCCATCCGATGAGCTGGGCGACCGTGTGGCGGCGGACGACCATCACCAACCCCCCGAGCAGGACCATTGCGGTCGACAGGGGCACGGCCGACGACGTGACCGCTCCCGCCGGGAGGTCCCGGGGCTGGATGACCAAGAAGGCGAAGGCGGTGAGCAGCGCGCCGATGATCAGCGTGGTGGAGAGTCCGGTGGAGAGGGCGACGTCCCTCCGGAGCTCGAGCCGCTGGAGCAACAGGCGCCGGGTTGCCAGCGGGATGGCAACGCCTTTCAGCGCGAGCGTGAGGGCGGCGAGGGCCCAGAGCTCTCCGCTCCCGAAGTGCGCCGCCACGACCCCTGTCGCGAACGAGAGGGTGACAGACTGGAAGCCATAGTAGGCCACGTACCGGTTGAACAACTTGGACCCGAGGCACGCAAACGCGGCAAGGAGCATGAGCACGGCGCTCAGGGTGAGCAGCATCCCTGCGGTAGAGGAGGTCGAGAGCAGTGTCCCTGCCGTGGAGGACGTCGATGCGCCGTGCATCGCCAGCCGGCTAGACGCTCACCACGTAGGAGGTCACCACTCCCACGAGAGCCAACAGGAACGCTGCACCGACGAACTCGGCTATGCGGAAGAAACGTAGCTTGGCAAAGGACGTGTCGATGACGACGATCACCAAGCCACATATCGAAAGCTTGCCGAGAAGTATGGGTACGGCCACGAGCCCGCCGACGATGCTACGTGCGCTCCCCCCGAGGCCCCACGGTATCGCAAAGACATTCATGAAGATCGAGGCCATGACGAACAGCTTCATCCACGAACCCCAGCGCATGAGGGCGTACAGCCGCCCTGAGTACTCGAACACGCGACCCTCTTCGATCATCGAGATCTCCGTGCTGGCAGCTGGGCTCTCGATCGGGATCCTTCCGTTCTCCACCAACACGAGCATGAAGAAGGCCAACGCTCCGAGGACGTGAGCAGGCAGGACGAGAGCGTAGGGGGACGACCGCACAGCGTGGTTCATGAGGTAGGGGTTGTCCGACGCGGAGAGCACTCCGACGGTGAAGAAGACGAGGATGAGGGCGGGTTCTACGAGGCTTCCTATCCAGGTGGCGCGGCTGGCGCCGAGATGACCGTATGGGCTGGCGGTGTCCATCCCCGCCAGCGCCGTCGTGAACGATGCAAGGGTGAGCACGAACGCCCCGCCCAGCAGGTCGCCGAGGAACGCCAGTGGCAGCGGCACACTCGTGATGATCGGGACGATGGCCGACACCGTGAGGTAGCAGGAGAAGACGACGAACGGTGCGCCCCGGTAGACCCAGGACGCCTGGTCGCTGATCGTCGAGCCCTTGCGCAGGAGCTTGGCGAGGTCGCGGTAGGGCTGGATGATGCTCGGCCCCCGTTTGGACGCCACGATGGCTTCGACCCGCGCGATGACCCCGGCGAAGAGGGGGGCGAAGGCCACGACGACAAGGCTTTGCAGCACCTGCAAGGCGTCGGGCACTGTCGCTCCTCCCCGTCCCAGACCGTTCCGTCAGCAAGGTAGAAGCCGTCAGCGAGGCGGTAGCTTCGCTTACGCGAGCCTCATCGCGTGCCGACGATCGTACCTGACGCGAACGCGTGGAGGTAGGGGTGGCCCTCGATCAGCTCACGGCTCGCCGCCCATCCCCAGCTCGGTCCGCATGGCCCACACGTCGAGTGGGGCCTCCCCGGCCCGGGCGACGAGGTCGGCGTCGTACGCGAAGTGGCGGAGGAGGTCACTGGAGGACTCCTTCCGCCTCCGGGCCGATGGCCACTGAGAATGCACCCGGCCAGCTCTGGCCCCGAGCCGAGCTCGGAACATCAGAAGAAGCTGCCGGCCACGTCGTGGAGCAGCTCGGGGTCCACGGTCTTCAACCGAGTGACGGCGTCGGCGAGCGCGACGCGCACGATGCGATCCGCCCGGAGGCCGACCATCTGGTCGAAGGCGCCGTCGTGGACCGCCTCGATCGCGGCAATACCGAACCGGGTCGCCAGCACCCGGTCGAACGCCGTCGGGGTCCCGCCACGCTGGGTGTGGCCGAGGATGGTCACCCGGGTCTCGAACCCGGTGCGCCGCTCGATCTCCGGGGCGAGGACGTTGGCTATGCCCCCGAGGCGGGGATGGCCGAACTGGTCGAGCTCGGCCGAGGCCACCTCCAGCGTCCCCTCCATCGGCACCGCCCCCTCGGCGACGACCACGATCGACGCGTACCGCCCCTGGGCGTGGCGGGCCTTCAGGCTCTCGCACACCACGCGGATGTCGAAGGGCTCCTCGGGCACGAGGATCTCTGCCGCTCCCCCGGCTATCCCCGCGTAGGTGGCGATCCAGCCGGCATGGCGGCCCATCACCTCGCAGACGATCACCCGGTCGTGGGACTCGGCGGTGGTGTGGAGCCGGTCGATGGCCTCGGTGGCGATCTGCACCGCGGTGTGGAACCCGAAGGTGACCTCGGTGGCCGACAGGTCGTTGTCGATGGTCTTGGGCACCCCGACCACCCGCACCCCCTCGGCCGCCAGGCGGTGGGCCACGCCGAGGGTGTCCTCCCCTCCGATGGCCACCAGCGCGTCGAGCCGCTCGGCGGCGGCCGTGGCCAACACCCGGGCGACCCCCCCGTCTAGCTTGTAGGGGTTGGTTCGCGACGTGCCGAGGATCGTCCCTCCCCTCGGCAGGATGCCCCGGCAGTGCTCCACGTCGAGCGGCTGGGTGCGATCCTCCACCACGCCCTTCCAGCCGTCGCGGAAGCCGACCAGCTCGTCGCCGTAGTGCACCTCCCCCTTGCGCACCACAGCGCGGATCACCGCGTTGAGGCCGGGGCAGTCCCCCCCGCCGGTCAGGATGCCGACTCGCATGGATCCTCCTCCTCGTCCGCTCGGCTACCGGGGACCCTAGTGAGACGGCCGCCAGGACCAGCTCCCGGCCGCTCGATTCAGCTGCGCTTCGGAGCGCTCTGCTTGACCAGCAGCCCCACCTCGCGCTGGAAGTCGCCCGCCCCGGTGAAGCCCTTGTAGACGCTGGCGAAGCGGAGGTAGGCGACCTCGTCGAGGTCGCGCAGGCGCAACAGGACCGCCCGCCCCACGCGTTCGGTGGTCACCTCGCTCCCCTCGAGGCGCAAACCCTCTTCCACCTCGGCCGCCAGGCTCTCCCGAACCGAGGCGACCACGGGACGGTTCTTCGCGGCCGCCGCCACCCCCTCCACGATCTTGCGGCGGTCGAAGGCCTCACGGGCTCCCGAGCGCTTGACCACCACGAAGGGCACCTCCTCGAGCCGCTCGTAGGTGGTGAACCTTCGCCCGCAGCCGAGGCACTCCCGCCGTCGACGGATCGCGGCGCCCTCCTCGGCGGAGCGCGAGTCGACGACCTTGTCGTCCGTCGACGAGCACTGCGGGCACCGCACCGGCCCGAGCGTAGCGGTGAGCCCCCGAGCTGCCGGTCGCCGGAGCCGCCCCGGCGGGCGGGCGGGGCCGGTCAGGGGACGACGACCTGCTGGCCGACCTGCAGCGGCCGGCCGTGGGTCTCGCTCACCAGCTGGTCCACCAGGTCCAGGAGGTTGCCGCGGGGATCGTGGGCCAGGGCGATCGACCAGAGGGTGTCGCCCGGGCGCACCACCACCACGCGGGCGGCGATCGGACGCATCACCGGCGCGCTCGGAGCACCGAAGAGAGAGCTGACCCCGGACGACACACCCAGACCGAGCGCGACCAGGAGCCCGGCGACCACGATCCTGCGCCGCCGGTAGACCACGGCCGGGTGCGCCCGCCTGCGGGCCGGCCCCAGTCGGCCAGGGGGCTCCCCGGTAACCACCACCTCGAGGCGTGGGGAGCAGGGCGCAAGATCGGACGGCACGGCGACGGCGACCACGGGTCCTCCTCGGGCAGCGAACAGGTGTTCGCCTCGATCTCACCAAACACCTGTTCGGTTGTCAAGCCGGGTGCCGGGCCCGAGGAGGCTCGAGGCCTACCCCGGGAGGCGGCCGGCCGCCACCCGTCCCGCCAACTCGGGGACCCCGGCCTCGGGCGAGGGCTCCTCGCCCGACCCGCTCCCCCCGCCCGGGCCCCGGGGGGCCCGGGGCCGCCCCGGCGAGCCAGGTCCTCCGGGACCGGGTCCCCGCACCCAGGGCTGGTCCGTCGGGCGCCAGGAGCGGACCCGAGGTCGGCCGGCGGTCACCTGGGCGAGGGGGAGACGGGCGAGCAGCGAGGTGAGCACCAGGCCGGCGGAGTAGACGAGGACCACCGCCCCGGCGGCCACGAGCGGCCACGGCACGGCGCGCTCGAGGCCCTGCCAGCCGGCGAGCACCAGAACGATGACGAAGAGCACCTGGCTCAGGTAGACCCCGTAGGCGTTGGCCGCTGCCGACTCGACCCAGCGCCGCACCCGGGGGGTGCGACGGCCGCTGGTGAGGCCGATCCCCACCAGATAGAGGCAGAGGGAGATCCCGAGGAAGAGAGGGACGTCGACAGGGGTGAAGGGGTCCGACTTCGAGCTACCGTCGAGGGCGGGCAGCGCCCCGAGGGCCAGCGCGTACCAGCTCTCGGCGACCGCCAGGGCAGCGAGGGTAGCCAGGACCACGCGCCGCCAGTGGCCGCGCAGCCACGCGTCGACCTCCCTGTAGTGCATGGCGAGCAACCCCCCGGCGACGAGGAAGAACTGGTAGTTCCAGACCTCCCGGGTGGCCCAGTAGCCCTCGAGGTAACGGGGCAGCAGCTGCCAGTGGACCAGCGAGTCGAGCAGGACCTGCAGCGCTGCGCTGACGACGAGCAGCGTGCCGTGGTGCCCCCGGGCCCGGCGCAACAGCCACGAGAAGGCCGGGTAGAGCACGCAGAGCTCGAGCAGCACCAGCAGGTAGTACAGCTGGTAGTAGCCGGTGAGCAGCAGCCACCCGAAATGCGAGAGATCCGACCCGAGCGACGTGCCCGGCGGCGGGCTCGGCTCCAGGGTGGACGGCACGCCGGGCAGGCGGGCCTCCTCGAGGGCGAAGTACAGCGCCGACCAGGCCACGTAGGGCAGCGCGACGGCCACGAGCCGACGACGCAGGAACCGCCCGAGCTGCCCCCTGGACAGCGACGGGTAGGCGTAGACGAGCATCGCCGACGACAGGAACAAGAAGGCGAAGCGGGCGAAGTGGGTCACCGTGAGCGCCCCGCCGGCGAGTGCGCTCGCCGCTGGGGCGAAGAACAGCATGCAGTGGGTGCTCACCACCGCGACCTGCTTCAAGGGCCGCATGGCGTCGACGTGGGCGAGCCGGGGGCGCGACGCAGCAGGCACGAAGACCAGCCTGCGGTAAAGACCTGGTGGTGGACTGAGCGGAACCTGAGAGCTAGCTCAATCCGCCCCGCGGCGTCCAGCGCAGCGTCGGGGATCGCGTGGCGCGCGGACGGCGGATGGCCCCCGGAGCCACCAGGTCGCAGACCGGGGGGCGGGTCCTGCGGGCGCCGGGCGGGGCCACCGCACCATGGCGGGTGAGCGCAGCCAGCACCGAGGCGGCGATCTGGCGGTCCCCCGCGGCCGAGGGGTGCAACCCGCCGCGCGTCTCCCGGGCGAAGGACCACCGGGCACCGAGCGGGTCCATCACCACCATGCGGGGATCGGCCGACCGCGCCGCCCCGATGATCGCCCGGTCGAGCGCCTCCAATCGGGCGCGTCGTGCCGGAGCAGCCGAGCGGGCCGCGAACACCGTCACGGTGGCGAGGCGCGCGCCGGGCAGCGCGGCGAGGAGCCCACGATAGTGGGCGCCAACCCGCCGGGCCTCCCCCGTCGGGGGCACCCTCCAGTCGTCGTGGCCGACTTGGACCACGACCAGCGAGGGGTGCAGCGCCGGTAAGCCCAGGGTGGCGGTCAGGCGCCCCAGGGGCCCGAGGTGGTCCTCCCCGACGTGCGCGTAGCCGATCCCCGGGACCCCGGCGACGAGGGCCCGCCACCCGAGCGACCGGGCCAGCTCTACCGGCCAGGCTTGCAGGGGACCGCCCGGGCCGACTCCGGCGGCGAACGAGGCGCCGACCACCACCAGCAGGGGGCCGCCGGCACGGGCCACCGGCGCGAGAGAGCGCTGGCGGCCCCCGCCGCTGATCTGCGCGGGGCGGCCACCCCCCCGACTGTGGCGGAGACGCCGGCCGGGCGGGTCGCGGCCCCAGCCACCAAGGGGAACTTCTCGGTGACCTACGTCCCGGAGGGGAACACATGTTTGATCCGCGCTCGGAGACCGGCTACGTTGCCCTGGCGTGACCGACACCGAGCTGACCGGCAAGCGGCGGGAGATCCTCGAGTTCATCGCCGCCCAGCTGCGCGAGCGGGGCTACCCCCCTTCCGTGCGGGAGATCGGCGAGGCCGTAGGGCTGACCTCCTCGTCCACCGTCCACTCCCACCTGCAGACCCTGCAGCGCCAGGGTTACCTCCGCCGCGACCCGACCAAGCCGAGGGCGATCGAGGTCCGCTACGACGCCAACTCCGGGGCGGCCATCGAGAGGCGGCCGGCCCGCCACGTGCCGCTCGTCGGCGACGTCGCCGCGGGCACCGACGTGCTCGCCCACGAGCGAGTCGAGGAGCTGCTCCCCCTGCCCGAGGACTTCACCGGCGGGGGCCAGCTGTTCATGCTCCGGGTGCGCGGCGAGTCGATGGTCGACGCCGGGATCCTCGACGGCGACTACGTGGTGGTCCGCCAGCAGGACACCGCCGACAAGGGCGACACCGTCGTGGCGGGGATCCCCGGCGACGAGGCAACGGTCAAGACCTTCGGCCGGCGCGCCAACAAGGTGGTCCTCACCCCGCACAACCCGGCGATGGAGCCGATCGTGCTCGACCCCGCCGACGTGCGGATCTACGGCAAGGTCGTCACAGTGCTGCGCCGGCTCTGAGGAGCGGTGCCGTAGAGCAGCGAACGCAGCACCCGGTGGACCGCTTCGAGCTCCGAGCGAGTTACCCGCTCGGAGGCGGTGTGCGCCAGCTCCGGGTCGCCGGGGCCGAAGTTGGCCGCGGGCACGCCCCGCTCGGAGAAGAAGGCGACGTCGGTCCACCCGAGCTTGGCCCGCGGCGGCACCCCAGTCGCCTCGACCAGCGCGGCCAGCAGCGGCTCGCCCAGGTGCGGCGGCGCCCCGGGAGCGGCGCCGACCACGTGGGTGCCGTCACCGGCGGCGGCGTCCAGCACCGGGGCGAGGTACGTCTCCAGGGACCCGGCCGCCTGCGCCGGGCTCCGATCTGGGCTGAACCTGTGGTTGAGGGTTAGAGTCGCGCGGTCGGGTACCACGTTGGCCGCCACCCCGGCCTCGACGGCGACCGCCTGCAGGGACTCCCGGTAGGCGCACCCGTCGATCACCGGGCTGCGCCCCGACCACGCGCCGACCGCCTCGAGCACCGGAGCGAGGCGGTGGACGGCGTTGACCCCCCGCCACGGCCGGGCGGTGTGTGCCCGGGACCCGCCGACGCGCACCGTGAGGGTGAGCGACCCCTGGCAGCCGGCCTCCACCACCCCCCCGGTGGGCTCTCCGAGGACGGCCACGTCCCCCGCCAGCAGCTGCGCGTCGGTGGCCTCGATCTGCAGCAGCCCGTTGCGCTCCCGGGCGACCTCCTCGGCGACGTAGAAGGCGAAAGTCACCTCGACCGGGGGTGGGTCGGGCTCGGCTGCGAGGGCCAGCATGACCGCCAGGCCCCCCTTCATGTCGGCCGACCCGAGACCCCAGAGGGTGTCGCCGTCGAGGTGGGCGTCGGCGTTGCCGGCCGGCGGGACGGTGTCCAGGTGGCCGGCGAGGACCACCCGCCGGCCCGGCCCGCGGGTCCGGGCGACCAGGTTGTCGCCGACCCGGGCCACCTCCAGCCACGGAGTGTCCGACAGCTGCCGGGCGACCAGCCCGGCGAGGCGCGCCTCGTCGCCGCTGACCGAGGGGACCTCCACCAGCTCGGCGGTGCGCCCGAGGAGGTCGCTCATCGGGGCGGCTCCCCCGCCGAGCGCGCCCCTCGGAGCATCGGCGTCCTCACGCGGCGCTCCGCCTCGGGGTGGGGGTGAAGCGCACCGGCAGGTGCTTGATGCCCCCCACCAGGGGGATCGACTGGCTCTCGAGCAGCTGGGGCTCGGCGGACGGCTCCAGGTCCGGCAGTCGGGTGAGCAGCTGACGGAACATCACCGCCAGCTCCCGGCGGGCCAGGTGGGCGCCGAGGCAGAAGTGCGGGCCGGGACCGCCGAAGGCCACGTGCGGGTTGGGTGACCGGCGGACGTCCATCGACTCGGGGTCGGCGAATACCCGCGGGTCGCGGTTGGCCGCACCGTAGAACAGGACCACCCGGTCGCCCTCCCAGAGCTCCCGGCCGGCAACCGACGTCGTGGTGGTGGCGGTCCGGCGCATGTAGACCACCGGAGACGCGAGGCGCAGGATCTCCTCCACGCCCGTCGGGGTGAGCGCGTCGAGGTCGGCGCGCCAGGTCGCCTTCTGGTCCGGGTGCTGCGCGAGCAGGTGCACCCCGTGGCTGATCGCGTTGCGGGTGGTGTCGTTGCCGGCAGTGGAGAGGAGGATGAAAAACGGTGCCAGCTCCTCCGGCCGCAGCCAGTCCTCCCCGACGTCGGTGTGCACCAAAGCGCTGGTCAGGTCGTCGGCGGGATGCCGGCGGCGGTCCTCGGCGAGCTCCTGGAGCAGCCCGGTCAGCTCCATGCCCGCGGCCAGCAGGGCCCCGAAGACGTCCTCGCTGCCGGTCGCCTCCATGTCTCCTGCGCCGAGGATGACATTGGTGCAGCGCAGCACCGTGGAGAACTCGCTGCGGGGTATGCCCAGCATGTCGCAGATGATGAGCAGCGGGAACGGCTCCGCGACGGTCTCGACGAGGTCCACCTCGCCGTGCTCGCAGATCCCGTCGATCACCTCGGCGCACACCCGCTCGACGGAGTCGAGCAGCGCCTGGAGGTGGCGGGGGGTGAACTTGCGGGCGACGATCCCCCGCTGGCGGGCGTGGCGGGGGTCGTCCATGACGATGAACGAGCTGAAGTACTCGAGCGCGTCGACCGGGAGGTCGACGATGTTGGTCGATCCCTTCCCTGAGCAGAAGTCCTGCGGGCGCCGGCTGATCTCGACCAGCTCCGGGTAGCCGAGCACCGCGGTGAAGTCGACATCCTGGCCGAAGATCGCCTCGTCCACGTGGCCGTCCAGGAACGGGCTCTCCCACCTCCACTCGGCGATCACCGCCATCCGCTCCGACAGCGGGCGGTGCCAGAAGCTCCGGTCGACGAGCAGCGACGGGTCAGCGGCCACGTCCACTCCTTCCCACCGCCGGGATGCTATCGCCCGGGCCCGGCGAGGAGGGTAGCCTCGCGTGGCCGGCTCGACGCCGGACCTGAGGAGGCCGGATGGAGGGGGACGCCACCAGGATCACGGTGTACCTGACCGAGGACGACCACCTCGGCCGCCAGAGCGCCTGGAGACGGCTGGTGGAGCAGGCCCGCGACGACGGGCTGGCCGGCGCGACCGTGTGGCGGGGGGTGGAGGGCTTCGGTCGGCGCGGTTACCTGCGCAGCTCCCGCTTCGTCGACGCCGCCCAGGCGATGCCGATCGCGGTCGAGATCGTCGACGCCGCCGAGCGCATCGACGCGTACCTGCCGGTGGTCGAGCGCGTCGCCCCCGACGCCCTCGTCGTCCGCCAGCAGGTGGAGCTGCGCCGCCGGCTGCAGCGACCCTTGGCCAGCGGCGGGCTCGACGACCCGCGCCCGGGCAGCGCCGGCGGGCAGGCGCCGAGACCCGCCGGCGGGTGAGCCGGCGGGGATCTACGCGAGCGAGCCGAGGGCGACCCCCGCAGCCGCCGCGGCCAGGCCGACGCCGACGCTCGCGAGGAGGTTGGCTCCGGCCTCGGCGAGCCGGCCGGACTCCGCCAGGCGCAGCGTCTCGAAGCTGAAGGTGGAGAAGGTGGTGTACGCGCCGCAGAACCCGGTGCCGAGCCCGGCGACGAGCAAGGGCGGCAGGGAGCCCGCGAGCGCCAGGCCGGCCAGCACGCCGAGCAGCAGCGACCCGCTCGCGTTGACGAGGAAGGTCCCCCAGGGAAGCTGCGAGGCGAACCTGCCGGTCACGTAGCGGTCGACGAGGAAGCGGGTCGGGGCACCGAAGAACCCGCCGACGGCCACCGCGAGCAGTATCGGCGCGCTCACCGCCACCCCCCGGTGGGCCGGGACAGGTCCAGCACCTCCACGTCCTCGACGGTCACGAACACGCCGGCGAGGCGCTCCCGGTTGTCCTCCAAGAACGCGTCGAGGCGCCCCGGGTCGTCGACGACGACGATCGACACCGGGTTGTCCTCGCTCAACAGCCGCCCTGCGTGCAAGACGCCCGGGGTGCCGTAGCCCTCCAGGCCGGCGAACACCGTCGCCCCGGCGAGCCCCGCCCGGCGGGCCCGCTGGACCAGGTCGACCACCAAGGAGCGGTGGTGGGCGTGGTCCCTGACGCTGCAGACGATCGTCGCCTTGCGCGCCGGCCGGCTCGGGTAGCGGCGGTGCCCCTCCCCGACGTCGTCCCCGGTGCCCCCCGTGCCGTTCACGACAGCTCCTCGGCCAGCCAGCGCTCCGCCCGGATCACGACCCGGGCCGCGGCGAGGCCGACGGCCGCGGCGGCGAGACCGGCGAGCAGGCTCGCTCCCAGGTACAGCGCAGCCATCGCCACGTAGCCACCCCGCAGCAGCTGCGCGGCCTCGACGCAGAAGGTCGAGAATGTGGTGTAGGCGCCCAGCACACCGGTTCCGAGCACCGGCCGGGCCAGGCGCCCCCGGGGGAACTGCTCGACGACCATGACCAGCAGGAACCCGAGCAGGGCGCTGCCGGAGGTGTTGATCGCGAAGGTCGCCCACGGGAAGTGGCCCGCCGGGGCGGGCACCGCCACCTCCACCAGCTGGCGGGCGAGGGCCCCGACCACCCCCCCGCAGCCCACCGCCACCACGAGCGCCACGTCGCCGCGGCGGGGGCGCCGGCGACCCGGCCGGGTTTCGGCATCGGGGTCCACCGGCAGCCCCCCGGTCTCCGCCCACCCGGAGCCCACGCTCACGCCCTGCTCAGAAGACACCGACGACGACCGCCCCGGGCCCGACGTGTGAGCCCACTATCGGGTCGACGTAGCAGGTGTAGAGCGGCTCGCGGCCGAGCTCCCGGGCCAGCCTGGCGGCGACCCGGGCGACGTCGCCAGCGTCGCCGTGGCCGAGAGCCCAACCCGAGACCGAGTCGGCGGAGCTGTGCCGGGCGTGGGTGGCGAGGGCCGACAGACCAGCGGCGCGGTCCTTCGGCTGGTCGATCACCAACGCCCGGCCCCGCACTGCGAGCAGCACCGGCCGGTGGCGGTGCAGGTGCACCGCCGGCAGCAGGCTGATGCGCTCGCTGCGCCGGAGGGTGTCCACGTCGTTGACCAGCACGAAGGTGTGGACCCTGTCGGCCAGGCCGGACAACTTCCCGGTCAGCTCCGACCACGACCCCCCCACCCTCATCGCCTCGTCGGCCAGGTGGGCGACGAGGCCGGCGCCGACGCTCAGCGAGCGGCTGTCCACGATCGCCACCGGGCCGGCGACGCGCGCCGCGGCCTCCCGGGCGCGCGCCACCGTGGCGCTCAGCTCCCCCGAGACGTGCACCGCGCACACCCCGCCGCCCCCCTCGTAGGCGGCGCAGAGGGCGCCGAGGGTCGGGGCGGTCGTGGCGAAGCGCTCCCCGGCCCGCAGCGCGACCCAGAAGCGGTCGCGGTCCCCCTCGAAGGGCTGCTCGCCGCACCAGATGTCCTGGCTGGCGACCCGGACCCGGGGCGAGTCCCGTAGATCGGGAGGCAGGTCCACCGCGGCGTCGACGACGAGGGTCACCGGCGTCCTCCTCGAGAACGGGGCGCGATGGCGCGGGCGGGGACGTTCATGCGTGGGCCGCCACGACGGCGATCACGACGATCACCGCTACGAGCATGTAGGCGATGTAGGCGTCCAGGCGGCCCGACTGGAGCCGTCGGGCCTGGCGGGCGGCCCAGAGGAACGTCGCCCGGACCGGGCGGTACAAGAAGCTCTCCACCGGCTCGACCACCCGGGTGCGGACCTCGACGCTCGGCTCGTGGATCCGCTCGGTGTCGCTGCTGCCGACCACCACCACCTCACGGCGGGCCCCGAGGATGTTGCCGAGGACGTGGCGCAGGATGTTGGCATAGCCGAACGAGCTGTAGCGGTCCGGTCCGGCCACCCCGCCGCTCGCCGAGCGCCACGCCGGGACCCGGCGCACCCGCAGCAGGCGGCCCCGGGAGGCGACGAGGGCCATCGCCGCGACCGCGGCGAACACGATCGGCATGGTCACGTACATCCACGACGGCGAGAACTTGGCGAAGCCGGCGTACACCGGCTGGAGGACCCACGGGGAGACCCGGGCGGCGTCGATGACCCGGGCGGGCACCAGCGGCCGGAGGCCCTGCGCCAGGTAGGCCACCACCAGGGGGGCCACCGCGGCGAGCCCGAGGCAGGCGGAGCCGAGGACCGCCAAGCCGGCCCGGCCGAGCACCGCCTCCCCCGGGTCGGGTCGGGCGGGGTCGGCCGGGCGACGCAGCACGGTCAGACCGATCAGGCGGATGAAGCACAGCGCAGCCACCCCGGCGGTGAGCGCCACCAGCGCCCCGGCCGTCGCCATCGCGAGACGCAGTGCCAGGTCGTGGAGCCGGTACTCCTGCATGAGCGACTCGAGGATGTACCACTCCGAGACGAACCCGAGAGTGGGGGGCAGGCCGGCGAGGGTGAGGCTGCCGAGCGAGAAGCAGGCGGAGCTCCACCGGTAGCGGTAGCCGACCCCGGAGAGCTCGTCGAGCTCGTCGGTGCCCTCGCCCGCCTCGAAGAAGGCCGACCCGGCGAAGAGAGCCGACTTGGCCACTGCGTGGGCCAGCACCTGGAGGCTGGCGGCGAGCAGGCCGACCGCGACCATGTCCTGCCGACCGGTGGCCGCGCCGGCGAGCGCCACGCCGTAGCCGACGAGGATGACCCCGGCGTTCTCGATGCTCGAGTAGGCGACCACCCGCGGGAGGCGGGACTGGGTGGCGGCGAAGACGATGCCGACCAGGGCGGTGATCCCCCCGACGACGAGGACGGCGACGACCAGCGCCAGGGGTGGGCGACCGAGCACGCCGAGGAAGCGCCACAGCCCGTAGAAGCCGACGTTGGCCGCCAGGCCAGCCATCGCGGCGCGGATCGGCCCCTGAGCGGCCGGGTAGCCGAGGGGCAGCCACACCTGGAACGGCAGGAGGCCCACCTTGGCCCCGAAGCCGGCGACCAGCAGCCACCACGCGGCGGCGAGCGGGACGCCGGGCACCGCGCTCCACGCCCCGAGCTCGAAGGAGTGGGCAACGCCGGCGAGGATCAGGAACCCGATCAGCAGCGCCGCCCCGCTGATCTTGCCCAGGCCGAGGGTGATCCAGCTGGCCCGCACCTCGCTGCCGTCCCGGCGGGCGACCGCCGATACCACGTAGAACGACCCGGTCAGGCCCTCCCAGCCGAACAGGAAGCTGAAGGCGTCGTTGGCGAGCAGCACCACCACGACCGACGCCAGCAGCATCAGGTAGCCGGCGCCGCTCCCCCGGCTCGTGATCCGCCCCGGCGGGCGGCACCAGCTCACCAGGCACGCGGAGATCGCGCACGCCAGGCCGCCGACCAGGGTGAGGAAGAGGCCGGCAAGCGGGTCGAGCCTCAGGCTGGACTCCCCGACTCCGAGGCTGGAGCCGAGGTCGAGCACCCTGCTCCGGCCGGTCACCGCCCCGATCCCGAGCGCGAGGACCAGGGCCCCGCCGACCAGGCCGGCAGCGTAGGGGACCACGCGGGCAGCCGGAGCTCTTGGACCGAGCACCACGTCGAGGGCCGCTCCCGCTCCCCAGATGGCGAGAGCGGACACGAGCAGGGCAACGGTCATCGCCGGGCACCCCTTTCCCCGAACTTCCCCATCGCCAGCAACAGGCCGTGGAGGATGCTGAACGGGCTCGGCGGCGACCCGGGGACCCACACGTCGACCGGCACCAGATCGCCCACCCCGCCCCCGGTGAGGTAGGTGGGGTGCACCAGGCCGCCGCTCACCGCGTCGGTCCCGACGGCGACCACCACCTTCGGGTCGGGCATCGCCTCGTAGGTGCGGCGCAGCGGCTCGGTCATGCCGGCGGTCCCCGCCCCGGTGACGACCAGGACGTCGGCGTGACGGGGCGAAGCGGTGAAGAAGATCCCCAGGCGGTGCAGGTCGTAGATCGGGCCGGTCAGCGCGGCGATCTCCCACTCCTCCGAGCCGTCGGAGCCGGCGTCGACGTGGCGGACGTGGAAGGATCGCCCGAAATGACGGACCCGCTCGGCCAAGGCGTCACGTACCCGGCGCTCGAGCTCTCCGGCCCCCTCCTCGGGAGGGGTGACCAGCAGGTTGCGGTGCAGCCGGGAGGTCTCGATCGACGCCTCGAACGCGAAGATCTCCGGCCGGGCCGCCACGCAGCGTCCGCAGAGGATGCACCGGCCACGGTCGACACTGACCTTCGCCCCCGCGGCGATCGCCCCGGTGGGGCACAGCTCGGCCAGCCCGGCGCTCCCGCCGGACGGCGGCTGGCCGACGACGGCGACCGCCGCCCGGAAGCCCTCGCCGTAGCCGTCGGGACGCCGGGGGTAGCGGGTGGTGACGACGCCCTCCCGGAGCCCCCGGGTCACCCACGGCATCAGCCCGCCACCCCGGCGATCGACAGGCCGAAGCTCGCCTCGATGAACACGAAGTCGGTGAAGATGTCCCCCCGGAAAGCCCTCGGGAACAGCGCGAAGTTGTGGAACGCGGCGGGTCGCGGCTTGACCCTGTCGAGACGCCCACCGGCGACCTCCACCAGGTAGAGCAGCTCCCCCTGCGGGGCTTCCACCGCCACCAGCGCGGCCCCGTCGGGCAGCGGGCCGCGGCCCTCCCGCCAGAGCGGCCGCCGCTCGTGGGCGAGCTCCTCCAGGGCCTCCCCGGCGAGGCGGAAGGACTCCTCGAGCTCCTCCGAGCGGACCGCTTGGCGGGCGAGGGCGTCCCCCCCGGCCCGGGCCCCGGCCGACCGGAAGCCGAGGTCGGGGTACGCCCCGTAGGGCCGCGAGCTGCGGGTGTCGTCGGCCAGGCCCGATCCCCGCCCGACGGGGCCGAGAGCACCGTGGTCGACGACCGCCTCGGGCGGCAGCACCCCGGCGCCCCGGAGCCGGTCGAGGAACGACGGGGTCGCCATCAGCGCGGCGGTGTCGCCCGCCAGCGCGTCGCCGATGCGCTCCAGCTCCCGCCTGGCGTCGCCGGGGGCGACCCGTAGAGGCCCGCTGACCCCTCCGGGGACCACCACGTTGCGCCCGAAGCGGTTGCCGCACAGCTCGGCACGGAGCCGCATGAGGCGTTCCTTGTGCAGCGCAAGGCGGGCGTTGGCGACCGCCTGGTAGGAGCCCTCGGTGTGGCGGATCATCGACTCGAGGTGATTGACGATCCGTTCGAGCTCGGCGTGCACCACCCTGACCAGCTCGGCCGCGGCCGGCACCGGCGTGGAGCCCAGCTCCTCGAGCGCCCGGCAGTAGCCGATCGCGTGGGCGACCGAGGCGGTGCCTTCGACCCGCTCGGCGAGCAGCACGCCGTCGTCGGGATCGAGCGCGAGAAAGCGCACGTCCACCGCCCGGTGCTTGTGGTGCACCCGGGTCCGGAGCCGGGGGATGTCCTCTCCGAAGGTCTCGACCAGGTACTCGACGGCCTCGAAGACCCCCGAGCGCACCGGTCCGTAGGGGATGGTGAACATCCCCTCCCCCGAGGCGTGGGCTTCCAGCGCCCCGGGGTCGGGGGTGGCCGGCCGGAGCGGGTCGGGCTGGAGCGCCGGGCGGACGTCGCCGTCGGGGAGCGGCAGCACCAGCGGGTCGAGCCGGGGGTGGCCGACGGGCTCGACGCCGTAGCGGTCGTGCAGCTCGCGCTCGTACCACGACGCCGCGGGGACCGCGAGCGACAGGCTCGGGTAGGCCAGCTCGCCGGCGGGCAACCGGGTCGCGATCGTGGAGAAGCCCGACGTGGTGGCGATCACCGCCTGCAGCTCGAAGCTGCCGTCGCCGCGGGGAGCGCCGAGCAGCCCGGCGAAGCGGCCCCCGCCCGAGAGCGCCTCGACCACCGCAGCGGTGAGCTCCGGGCGTTGGACGCCGACCTGCCCGGTGAGGGCGATCCCCGCGACGCTCATCGCGACACCCCCAGCTCGGCGGCGGCGCGCCGCAACAACACGTCCAGGGCGCCAGGGGGGTGGACCCCGAGCAGCACCAGGCCGGCGAGGCCGAGCGCCATGGAGGCCACGATCCAGCCACTCGGCTCGCCCCTCGCCGGCACCGCGTCGCCGGTCGGCTCCCGGGAGGGACGCTCGGCCAGCGCCACCGCCACGGGCAGGGCCGACCCGGCGGGGGCGACG
>JAJZWW010000449.1 GCA_021846485.1 Actinomycetes bacterium | reverse complement strand
ATGCTCCGGGGCGGTCCCATCACCGGCGGAGCGGTGGTCCCATCCTCGTGGCGGAACTCACCTCAAGGTGGTCCCATGCTCGTGGCGGGCGACACGCAGCCATCCCCGCACCGTGCCCGTCGAGACGTCGATCTCGCTGGCGATCCGACGATGACCCTTCCCTGCCGCCTTGGCCGCCAGAGCAGAGCCGATGACCTCGGCCCGGTCCCGGCGTCGGGCCAGACACAACTCCGGCAGCAAGACATGCGTGACCAGGCGCGATCCGCACCGACCCCGCCGCGGACGGAGCGCCGCCTCGGGGGGATCGCCCCGCAACACCGACCCCGGCCATGACCCCACGGCCGCAACATCCCACCGCCGGCCGGGCACGCCGCCACACCCGCGATCAGATCGGATCCGACTCCACCCGGGCCACATCACTTCGTACGATGAGCATGATGCCTCCGGCATCAACCGAAGGACTTGTGCTCGGCCAAGAGGTGAGCAAGGGGGTCCTGGCGCGAACAGGACATCCCTACGCTGCTCTCAGCCCGACGACACCGCAACCACCTGTCACCCGATGACATCTCCACCTTCAACGTCGCCGAGGACGCCCCTCCTCCTCATCGGGTGTCGCTCAACACGATTCCCAGTGGATCAGCTCCGGTAGGCATCCGACCGGTGTCGGACGACCGTGACCTCCACGGTTCGGTGGCTGTCGTCAACGACGCAGAGAATACGATAGGTGCCGCGGCGGGCGGTCCAGGCTGGGGCCGTCGGTGGGTGGCCGGGAGGCGTCGAGCTTCTGGCTGATCCTCGACCGCCTCGGCACCGACGCGGCCCTGGTGGCGAAGCGACTGCGCTACGGTGGTCAGATCGGCCCGGCTGGCTGTGCCGGTGTCGTCCCATCCGCCCACGGCCAGGTCGGCGGGGACCGCCATCTCGGCGCGTCGGGCGTCGGCGAGCACACCGAGCGCGAGCTCGTCGCTCATGGCGGCGATCGCATCGGGCCGTGGCCGGCTGTCGAGCA
This sequence comes from Actinomycetes bacterium, assembly GCA_021846485.1. Lineage (GTDB taxonomy): Bacteria > Actinomycetota > Acidimicrobiia > Acidimicrobiales > Palsa-688 > JAKAQB01. The sequence continues at coordinate 2,164 of JAJZWW010000449.1, read as the reverse complement.
GCTCTCCGGTCAGGTCCTCGCCGCAGGTGGCGCTGTTGTGGGAGCACACCGCGACCCGCAGTCGCTGCGGTGCTCCGCCAAGGTCGCTCCAGGCGTCGAGGAAGCCTCGCCAGCGGGCCCGGGTGACGGGAAAGGTCACGTCGATGGGGGGCGGCCCGCTGGCGAGGCGCCGCTGGCGGCGCCGGTCGGTAGGGAAGGACGGCACGGCGGGGCGGCGGGCGCCGGCGAAGACGACCCGGCCGATGGCCCGGGCGGCGGCTCGGTCGTCGATGCCGACCGTCGGTAACCCTGGCCGGGCGGGCCCGGACTGGATGGCGGGGTGCAGGCCGGTGGCGGCTACGGCGTCGAGGATGGGGTCGTCGTCGGTGGTGGTCCAGATCACGAAGCCGTCGACGGCCGCGTCGCGGACTCGTTCGATGTCGCTTCCGGCACCGACCGTGGGCACCAAGGTGAGACCCACCCCGGCGGCCCGCACTCCTCGGCGACCCCGGCGAGGAACTGGGCGGCCTGGGGGTCGTCGAAGGCGTAGGCGAGGTGCTCGCCGATCACCACCCCGAGGCTGCCGGCCCTTCCCCGGCGCAGGGAGCGGGCTCCGGGGTGCGGGCCGGGGTAGCCGAGGCGTGCTGCCGCGGCGCGCACCCGGCCGGCGGCGTCGGACGACACATCGCCCGGCCCTGTCGGCTGCCGTGGCGGGTCCCGGTCGACCAAGTCCTGCTCCACGAGCGGACACCCGTTCCCACCGCCCGACCCACCTTCATGCCGGGAGGCCCCTCTGCCCTTCATCTGTCGGCTGGTCGTCGGTTCGTGGCCTGCTCGATGTGGTGCACCTGCCGGCGAGCCCGGCGTAGTCGATGCGCCGGCCGGCCACCTCGGCCTCGCGCTGGGCGGCGACGAGACCGAGGTAGTCGACCCCGTCGGTGTCGCCGGTGGGGCAGCATCGGCGCGGGCTTTGGGGTGAGCGTGGCGACAGATGCGCACCGCGACGGCCTTCCCCATCGGGCGGCCCTCGTAGCGGACCTCGATGTCGGTCAAGTCGAAGGGGTCGAAGATCAGCTCACAGCGCCTGCCGACGAGCGCGGCGTCGACCTCGAAGGAATTGCCATAGAGGCTCACAGAAGCCGTCTTGGTGACGACCCGGACCGCCGACCACAAGAACGCCTCGTGCAGCTCGGCGGGTGTGGGAAGCGCCGGGGGGCCGTCGGCCAAGAAGGCCTCGATGGGGTTGGCGCCGGTCTCGGAGTGGACCTGGTGGTGGTAGACGACCTCGACCCACGCCTCGAACAGCCGGTTCAGCTCGGCGAGGTCCGCTACGCCGCCGCGGGAGTCGATCTCGACGAGGAACTGGGCCCGCATGGTGCGATAGAACCTCTCGATCTTCCCTTTCGTGGTCGGGCTTCTCGGCCGGGCGTGCGCCAGGCGGATGCCGAGCACCGCGCAGGAGCGGGCGAGCTCGGGGCTCACATACGCCGAGCCGCGGTCGACCAGGATCGCCTCCGGCACCCCCCTCGGGGCGAGGCCGTGGCGGAGCGCCGCCTCCAAGCGGACCGTGTCCTCCGAGTAGGTCCAGGCAAAACCGACGATGGCCCTGCTGTAGTCGTCGATGAACGCGAGGAGGTAGGACTTCCGCCTGGCGACCACCGGTCCGTGGAGCGCGTCGCCCATCCAGCACTCGTTCCGCCTCTCCGCCCCGAAGCGCCCGTAGGCACGCGGGGCGGAGCCGTCCGGGCTCGCATGCAGCCCGAGGCGGGCATACAGACGCTGGATCGTGCGTATCGAAGGCGGCGCCACGCCGGTCTGGGCCATGATCCGGGCGACCTGGGCCGCGCTTCGCGCCGGCGCCTCCCGCTTCAGCGACTCGGCGAGGCCGAGCAGGTCCTTGGCCGTGCGGGGCTCAGATGCCCTCGGGACCGGCACCAGCGCGTCGAAGCCGCCCCGGCGCAGGTCGCGGACCCAGCGGTCGATGCTCGAGCGGGCGACCCGGACCCGGCTGCCGTCTGGTCCGGTGTGCTCGGCGTCCGCGAGCTCGCGCACGAGCGCCCCCCGCTCCGCCCTGGACAGGCGCGGGTCGGCCGGCTCTCGTGCGATCGAGTAGCGGAACAGCCCGACGTCTCGGTCCTTCGGGCTCTCCACAGCGCCCTCCTCCTCCGACTTGACGAGGAGGACA
>JAJZWW010000448.1 GCA_021846485.1 Actinomycetes bacterium | reverse complement strand
TCGTAGGTCCCCTCCATCTCGCCGAGCGAGCCGGCCACCACCGCCTCGCGGCCCTGGAGCGAGCCGATGGCGAGGCCGGCGGCGACGCCGGTGGCCCGCCCCCCGCGTGGGGTGAGGGCGACGGTCCGCGCCCAGTGCAGCCGCCCGTTGCCCCTCCCCGACGCCCAGATCGTGCGGTAGCCGCCAACCACGCCCGGCACGGCGGCGCTGCCGACCCCGACGGCCACCTGGCCGGCGGCGGCGGACGGAGGCGAGTCGATCGGGGCGCCGGCCCGGTAGGGCCAGCCGGGCACGACGTCCCCGTTGCCGAGCGCCAGCGCCCACAGGTTGCCGGCCAGGTCCCCGACCACCACCGCTCGGCGACCGTCGATCTCCGCCACGGTCGGCGACGACAGGGCGATCGGATGCCCACGGTCGGGCAGGGTGCGCGACCAGGTCTCCACCAGCTGGTGACCGTCGAAGGCGCCGAGCACCCTGCCCCCGCGGGCGGCCGGGACGGTCGCGCCGGAGCCGGGGACGGAGCCGGAGCCGGGGACGGCGAGCAGGGCGAGCGCCGCCGCGGCGGCGACCGCCGGGCGGCGCAGTCGGGGGCGCGGTCGACCGAGCATGTTCACCGTCTACTACATCGGTGCCCGGCGCCGGCGGTTGACCGCTCGCCGCCCGACGCGCCTGGACCGGCCCCGCACCCGGGGGGGAGCCCAGGCTCGGGGCCGCGCCGGGCCCGGGGAGGATTTTCCCCTGACCGCTAGCCCCCGTGGCGCTCCGGCCAGACGGTACGCTCGGGCAATGGCCGACCCCAGCCTTCCGTCGATCTCCTCCCAGCTCTCCAGCTCCGATCGCAGCGCCGAGGTCTACCAGCGCCTCCTGCGGGAGCGGATCGTCTTCCTCGGGACCCAGGTGGACGACACCAGCGCCAACCTGATCTGCGCCCAGCTGCTGCTGCTCGCCGCCGAGGACGCCGAGCGCGACATCAGCCTGTACATCAACTCCCCCGGCGGCTCGGTCACCGCCGGGCTGGCCATCTACGACACCATGCAGTTCGTCCCCTGTGACGTGTCCACAGTGTGCATGGGCCTCGCAGCGTCGATGGGCCAGTTCCTGCTCTGCGCCGGGGAGCCCGGGAAGCGCTTCTCGCTGCCCCACTCCCGGATACTCATGCACCAGCCCTCCGGCCAGGCCCAGGGCCAGGCCGCCGACATTGCCATCCAAGCCGAGCAGATCATCTACCTGAAGCGGATGATGGCCGAGCGGATCGCCCTGCACACCGGCCAACCGATCGAGCGGATCGAGGCGGACTCCGACCGCGACCGGTGGTTCACCGCGGCCGAGGCCAAGGACTACGGGTTCATCGACCAGGTGATCGAGCGGGCGGCCGACGTCGGCGCTCCGAGCCCCGCCTGAGCAGGGAGCCGACCGGGGGTGCGCGCCAGCGTCGTGGTCGTCTGCCTCCAGCCGGGCGATTGGCTGGAGGAGGCCCTGCGCTCGGTGCTCGGGCAGGCCGAGCAGGTCGTCTTGGTGGACAACGGGTCCGCCGGCGGCGCGGCGTCGGTCGTCGGCCGGCGGCTCGGGGCGACGGTCGTGCGCTCCGAGGCCAACCTGGGGTTCGCCGCCGGTGTCAACCTCGGCGTCCGCCACGCGACCGGCGACCTGATCGCGCTGCTCAACGACGACGCCGTCGCCTGCCCGGACTGGATCCTTCGCGCGGCCCGGGCGCTGGAGTCCCCGGAGCTGGCCGCGGTCACCCCGAAGGTGTTGTACCGTGACCGCTACCGCCGCGTGGAGATCGACGCCGAGCCCTGGCAGGCCCCCGGGGACGCCCGGGTCCTCGGACGCAAGGTGAGCGGAGCCACCGCCGGCGGGCTGGACGTCCTGGCGGGCCTCTGCGGGCCGGGGATCCACCGCCTGGAGGTCGGCGGCCGAGGGGAGCGCTGGCGCTGGAGCCATCCCGGCCACCCGGTCTACGTGCCGCTGCCCGCGGCCGAGCCCAACGCCGAGGTCCGCGTCGACGGCCGGGTCCTCGACGGACCGGTGGTGCGCCTGGTCAACAAGGCCGGGTCGTGGCTCTCGGCAGACGGGATCCTCGGCGACGCCGGGGACCGGGAGCCCGACGACGGGCGCTTCGACCGGCCGACGGAGCACTTCTACGCGAGCGGCACGGCACTGGTGGTGCGGGCCGAGACCTGGGCCCGGGTGGGCGGGCTCGCGGAGCCCTTGTTCACCTACTTCGAGGACTCCGACTGGAGCTGGAGGGCCCGGCTCGCCGGGCTGCGGATCACCTACGACCCGGCCCAGGTGGTCGAGCACCGCCAGTCGGCGACCAGCGGAGGGTGGAACGCGCGGTGGGTGCGGCGGTGGGTCCCGGCCAACCACGCCGCCTGCCTGGTCCGCAACGCCCCGCTACGCCACGCCTGGCCTGCCGTGCGACGCCACCTGGGCGGCGTCAACCCCGACCGTTCCCGCCTGGCGGTGGCGTACCGCCTGCCGTGGGCCGTCCGGACCCGCAGGGAGCTGTCGGAGGGTTGGGCGCTGCGTCCCGAGGAGGTCTGGGACCGCTGGGCGGGGGTGGGTGCGCCGCCGCTGCCCGCACGGCCCGCCGGGCGCCGGGCGGCACCTCCGGTAACCTCCCGCCGATGAGCGCCGGCAGCCTTGGAGCCGGCAGCCCTGGAGCCGCAGGGAGCGGCCCTGTACCCGCCGGGAGCGGAGACCCTCTCGCGGCGGCCGAGGACCGCTTGGAGCAGATCGCCCCCGGCTACCTCGCCCGGGTGCGCGCCGCGGCAGAGGCGATGTCCGTCGGGGCGCACGGCGGCGGGGGCGTGGCCGCCGAGGTGGCCGCGGTGCGCGAGGCGGGGAAGTTCGACCTGGACGTGCCGACGCGCTCGGCGACCCCGGCCGTGAGCTACGTCAAGGCGGGGGTGAAGCGGGCGACCTCGTGGTACCTGCGTTACCTCAGCGGCCAGCTCGAAGGCTTCGCCGCAGCAGTGGTCTCGTTGGCCGAAGCGACCGCCTCCGAGCTGGACCGCCTCGAGCGTGTCGCCGCCGGCCGGGACCGGGAGCTCGAGGAGCTGCGCGCCCGCCTGGAACGCCTCGAGGCGCGCGCCGGCGGGGCGGGGGGGCCGGCAGGGGGGGCTGAGGGTCGGTCGGCGGTTGGGCTGGCGGGTGGGCCGGCGGGGCAGGGGG
>JAJZWW010000447.1 GCA_021846485.1 Actinomycetes bacterium | reverse complement strand
GGCCAACGCGGATTGAACGCCGCCGTCAACATCCTCGCCGCCGGGCTGGCGGTCACAGCGCGTGGAGGGACATCCCGAAGTAGGGGACCCGATGAAGCGCGAACCCAACCGGTCGCCGCATGAGCGTGAGCCCCTGGGAATCCCACGACTTCAGTCGTGGGAGGGACGTCAACAGCTACATCAGCTGGCCGAGTACCTCTGGCTTGCCGAGCAGGTCACCGGCGTCGAGGCCACCGTGCTGGCCAACCCGACCGGACCGACCTGGCGGACTCGGCCCTGCTCGCGGGCACCTCCCGCCGCCGCTTTCGGCGGTCACGAGTTCTACGTCTCCCTCGCCGACAAGGCGGCAGTGCTCGTCTGTCGACTGGCGTGGAACCATCCGCTGCCAGACGGCAACAAGCGAGCCGCGTGGGCTGCGCTGGTCATGTTCCTCGACCTCAACGGCGCCAGCCGGGACCCCAACCCCCCGGAGGTGGACGACGCCGAGACGGCCGCGCTGGCCATCGCCGCCCACGACCTCGACGAGGCATGGACCGCTGAGTGGCTGCAAGCTCACCCCTGTTTTCCGGGTAGCCGATGACAATGACAAGAGCGCGTGCGCTTTCCCGCGATGTCGAGGGCCAGCTTGTGCTTGGCCAGGTCCTCCTCGAGGCGCTCGATCTTCTTGTGCGCCTTCGCCAGCGCAGCCGCGTCGGGGTTCGCCCTCGCCCGGCGAGGGCCGGCCAGCCCGGCGGTCGCCGCAGCGTCCCGGGCCCGGCGCCACTCCACGATGTGGCTCGAGTACGGGCCCTCCCGGCGCAACAAGGCGCCCTTGTCGCCGTCGCCGGCGCAAGCGTCGTACTCGGCGACGATCCGGAGCTTGTACCCAGCGCCGAAGGTCCGCCGCTGCGACTTGTCGGGAAGCTGGGGAGCGTCATCGCCCACCGCCTCATCATGGGCGCGCTGCATCAACATGGTTGGCATGGTCATCGGTGTCTACTCGATCCCTCCTCGCCCTCGAGGGATGGGAGCTACAGCAGGTGTCTCAGGCCATGCTGACAGAAAGGGGGGCGGCTCGCGTACTCTGGCTCCTCGCTTGCGGTGCCGCCCAGATGGGACGGTCTGGGTGGTCCCGGAGGGGCGCCCTTCTCCGGAGTCGTAAGCGCGGCCGCCTGCTGGTGCGTGTAGGGGGGTGTGGAGGTCGCATGGGAGCGGACGGTGGGCGTGATCCGGAGGGTCTCGAGGTGTTCTGCCGGCGGGAGTACCCGCGGCTGGTGCGGCTCCTCGCCGTGTACTGCGGTGATGGGACGGCAGCGGAGGACCTGGCCCAGGAGACCTTGGCGCGGGTCTGGGAGCACTGGGAGCGGGTCGGGGGGATGGATCGACCGGATCTGTGGGCCAAGCGGGTCGCGCTCAACCTTGCCAATTCCTGGCATCGGCGCCGCCGCTTCCAGCGGCGAGCGGTGCCCGCCGCGGTGGCTGCCGGGGACGAGACAGCCCGTGTCGACGGTGACGCCGAGTTTGCCCGGCTGGTGCGCGGGCTTTCCGCTCGCCAGCGTGCCGTGGTCGTGCTGCGCTACTACGAGGACCTGTCGGTGAGCGACACGGCCGGCCTGTTGGGGGTGCGGGAGGGCACCGTTCGGGCGTTGTCGTCCCAGGCGCTGACCCGGCTGCGAGCCGAGGGCGTGGTCGAGGAGGTCGGCCGGTGAGCGAGCTTCGTGAGCGCCTCGCCGCCTTGGCCTCCGAGCCGTCCCGGCCGCTGGATCTGGCCGCGGTCCGTCGCCGAGCCGCCGGGCGCCGCCGCCGGCGCCTCGCGACCCGCGCCGGGGCGATCACCGCACTTGTCGCGGTCATCGCTGCGGTGATCGTGGCCGTTACCGCCCGGCCGGGGCAGACGCCGGTGGCAACGACCGGCCCCAGCGTGACGACTCCCACCACCCCTCCCACCACGCCGCCCAGTTCCGTCCCGGCCCGGCACCTCAAGGTCCCACCCTCCCCGCTCAACTGCCCCTCCACGTCGACGACTACGACGACCACGCCGTCGGTGCCGCCGCTGACCGTCACCCGCCAATACGGCGCCCTCTACGCCCCGCCGGTCGTGACGGCGGCCGGGCCGGCAACGATGTATGTCTCCGGACCGGCCGCGGGCTGCGATCCGCGCTACCTCTCCAGCTATCTCGGCCTCGACCGCACCACCGACACCGGCCGGCACTTCACCCGCGTCGCCCTCCCCGAAGACGCCGTGGGCGGTCCCGCCGGCATCGGGTTCGGGACCCCGTCGTTCGGCTACGCCCTCGGTCAGGGCGGCACCCCCAGCGACTCGGTCGCGGTCGTATGGATCACCACCACCGCTGCGGCCACCTGGCAGCGACTCCCGCTCCCCGCCGGTGCCGGGATCGTCGCCGCCACCGCCACCCGCAGCGCCGCCTACTTCCTCGCTGACCACTGCCACCGCCTCACCTGCGGCTGCACACCCGGCTGCACGCTGCTGCGCGTCCCGGCCGGGACCACCAACGCCGTCACCGTCCCCTTCCCGGACTTCACGCCGCCCCCTGGTTCCGGTCTGACAGCCGCGGGCGGGGTGACCATCACCGCCAGCGGCCGCCACCTCTGGGTCGCAGCCAGCGACACCAACCGGCTCCTGTACTCCCCCGACGACGGCCAGCACTTCACCGCCCTGCCCATCACCAACAAGCTCGCCGCCTGCGCCATCACCGCCGTAGCCCCCACATTCCTGTGGGCCACCTGCTCCCACCAGGCGTACCGATCCACCAACGCCGGCCGCAGCTTCACCCTCGCCACCTCCGACAAGGCGACCGTCGGCTGGGACCCGATCACCCCCCAGATCATCTACCGCGAGACCCGCCCCAACCCCGTCGGCGCCATCAGCCTCCAACGCAGCACCAACGCCGGCCGCAGCTTCGCACCCCTTACCGATCCTGCACCCACCTTCGCCTGCAACTACACCTTCGCCAGCCCCACCAACGGCCTCGCCTTCTGCGGCCAGCAAATGGGCATGACCACTGGCCCGATCGCCCTCTACCGCACCAGCGACGGCGGCCACACCTGGCAGCAGACAGCCCCAGCCTGAACCGTTCCAATCGAGTGCGCAGCAGTTGCACACTCACCTGAGATTGCGCCCGATGCTCTGGGCGTGCGACCTCGGACTGACGGAGCGGATCCGCTCATCAGGCCACCTCGGAC
>JAJZWW010000446.1 GCA_021846485.1 Actinomycetes bacterium | reverse complement strand
GGTCTTCCCGGGCTACCTGCTCGTGCGCATGCAGCTCGACGACGACTCGTGGTACGTCGTGCGCAACACTCCCGGCGTCACCGGTTTCGTCGGCCTGGGCGCCCGGCCCACTCCCTTGTTGCGCAACGAAGTGGAGAACATCTTGCAGGTGGTCCCCGAGGCGGAGACCGAGGGACCGCGCAAGGGCCGGCCGCGCCTCGAGTACGAGACGGGCGAATCGGTCAGGGTGCGGGAGGGTCCCTTCGCCGACTTCACCGGCACCATCGCCGAGATCAACGAGGACCAGCTCAAGCTCAAGGTCCTCGTCAACATCTTCGGCCGGGAAACCCCTGTCGAGCTCGAGTTCGCCCAAGTGGCGAAACTGTAGAGGAGTCGGTCCACATGGCCAAGCGACGCGTGGTCGCCATCGTCAAGATCCAGCTGCCCGCGGGCAAGGCCACGCCGGCGCCGCCCGTCGGCACCGCTCTCGGCCCCCATGGCGTCCAGACGATGGATTTCGTCAAGCAGTACAACGCCCAGACCGAGGACAGGGTCGGCCAGGTGATCCCGGTCGAGATCACCATCTTCGAGGACCGCAGCTTCAGCTTCGTGCTGAAGACCCCCCCGACGCCCGTGCTCCTGCGCCAGGCGGCCGGCATCGACAAAGGTGCCGCCACCACCGGGCGGGAGACGGTGGGGACGGTCACCGACGAGCAGGTCAGTGAGATCGCCCGGATCAAGCTCCCCGACCTCAACGCCAACGACCTGGAGGCGGCCAAGGCGCAAGTCGCCGGCACCGCCCGCTCGATGGGCATAATGGTCGGCTGAGCCGCCGGACCAGGCCGGCACCCGCCGGCCCGTTCATCACGACGAGGTCGGGGATCACCTCGCCCCGCCCGTCCGAGCACCAGAGGGAGGCCATTTCGTGCCGAGTAGAGGAAAGAAGTACCTCGACGCCGCCAAGCGCTTCGACCGCCAGCGCAGTTACCCCCCCGGGGAGGCGATCGACCTCGTCAGGAGCCTGGCGCACGCGGGCTTCGACGAGACCATCGAGCTGGCCGTGCGTCTGGGGGTCGATCCCCGCAAAGCCGACCAGGTGATCCGCGGCACGGTCGCCCTGCCCGCGGGGACCGGCAAGGACGTCCGGGTGGCGGTGTTCGCCGCGGGGCCCGCCGCCGACGCGGCGCGCGCCGCCGGGGCGGACCTGGTGGGTGCCGACGACCTGGTCGCGGCGGTCGACGGCGGGATGATGGACTTCGACGTGGCGATCGCCAGCCCGGAGCTGATGGGCCAGGTGGGACGCCTGGGCCGCAAGCTCGGGCCGCGGGGGCTCATGCCCAACCCGAAGACCGGGACGGTGACCACCGACGTCGCCAGGGCAGTGACCGATTTCAAGGGTGGCCGGGTCGAGTACCGCGCCGACGCCCGCTCGCGAGGCGTGGTGCAGGTGCCGATCGGCAAGGTGAGCTTTTCCCGGCGGGCGCTGCTCGAGAACTTCCGGGCGGTCGTCGACGAGGTCAACCGGGTGAAGCCCGCGGCGGCCAAGGGTCGCTACGTGAAGTCGGTGTCGGTTTCCTCGACGATGGGACCTGGCGTCGACGTGGACGTGAGCTCCCTGCGCGTCGCCGATGAGGATCTCATCGGCTCCGCCGGCTGAGAGCCCGCCACCCGCATTGCTTCCCGGCCGCGGGTGGCACCTCGGCCGGGGCCCACGGCCCGCAGGCGCCTTTCAGCAGATTTCCCGCCCCGGTTGACGGCAATGCCGCGCTACGGCGCGTCACTCGATTACAGTCGGTGCCGCGGAAGCCCGCTACCGGACGTCGGACGAGTGCGCCCGAACCGGTCGTGGCCCCGTTGCGTGCCCATGTCCCAGAAGAAGACGAGGAAAGGTCGAACCATGGCGCAGAAGTTCCAGGTCGTGCTGACGTGCGATCTCGACGAGGACGAGGTGCCGGCTGCCCAGACGGTCTCGTTCGGCTACGACGGCCACAACTACGATTTCGAGCTGTGCGAGCAGCACCTCGAGGAGGTCAACGAGGTCTTGCAGGCGTGGATCGGGGCTGCCCGCCCTGCGGGTGGAGGGCGCCGCCGGCGGGCCAGCGCGCCGGCCAGCGCGCCGAGCCGTCCCCGGCGCAGCGCCGCCAACGGGTCGGGCGGGTCCGCGGGCATCCGCGAGTGGGCACGCAGCAACGGCTTCTCGGTCAGCGAGCGGGGCCGCATCTCTGCCGAGGTGCGCAGAGCGTACGACGAAGCGCACCGCTGAGCAGCCGCAGGGGAAGCGGTCGTCGTGACCGAACCTGGCGTTTCATGTGGACACGTGTGGCCGGTGACCGCCTTCACGCGGGTTTTGCGACAGCCTCCAGGGCCGCTACATTGGGCCTGAAGGCCGCGGGCTGATCCGCGGGGTCACCCAGACACAGACCATCCGACGTGGGCCAGCAGGCGACGTCGGCCAACAGACCAGAGCCGTAGACATCCGGCACGCCCCCTGGGGCGTCCAAGCGGGCCTTCGAGGCCCGGCCCGACGAGGCGAGAGGTCCCCTTTCGGGTCCGATCGCGCGCCGCCGTGATGCGATCCCCAGGAGGTGGACCGATGGACAACCCGAGACCGGAGAAAGTCGCCGTCGTCGAGGAGGTGCGTGCCCGGCTGGAAGAAGCCGACGCCGCCATCCTCACCGAGTACCGCGGGCTCAAGGTCAAGGACCTCGCCGTCCTCCGACGCGACCTGCGCAGCAATGGCGGCGAGTACAAGGTCTACAAGAACACCCTGGTGCGCTTCGCCACCCGTTCGCTCGGTCTCGACGAGCTCGACGAGATGCTCGAGGGGCCGACCGCGATCGCTTTCGTGAAGGGGGACCCGGCGGCGGCCGCCAAGACCCTCCGGGACTACGGGCGCACCAACCCTTTGCTGGTGATCAAAGGAGGCGTCCTCGCCGACAAGGTGCTCGACGCCGCCGGCACCGCCGCCCTGGCCGACCTGCCTTCTCGGGATGTGCTCCTGTCCCGCCTCGCCGGCGGGCTCGCCGCGCCGCTCCAGCAGTTCGCCGGCCTGCTCCAGGCCCTTCCTCGCAACCTCGCCTACGGCCTTGCCGCCCTGCGCGACCAGCGTGCCGGCGCTGCGGACGTGCAGCCCGCGGCAGCCGGGGAAGCCACCGCTGCCGGCGAGCCCGCCGCCGGCGAGCCCGCCGCGGACGTCCCTGGCGCCGGCGA
>JAJZWW010000445.1:2337-3194 GCA_021846485.1 Actinomycetes bacterium | reverse complement strand
CTTGTCGGCTCTGTCGTCGCTGGTCGCCGAGGCGGTCGACGTGGTGGTGCACTGCAGCCGGGTCGACGGGGTGCCGGTGGTGACCGAGGTGATCGCGGTGGAGGACCTCGCGGTGAGCAGCGACAGAGTGGCCTTCACGACCACCACGGTGCTCGAGCGGCCTCGACGTCACGCGGCGCTGTCGTGGTCGGGCAATCTTCCGGTCCGGGCCGGCCGGGTGTTGGAGCGGGCGGGAATCGACTTGCGAGGTCTGCTGGGAGACGCCCCGCTGGCCGTCGAGCTGGCAGGTCAGCAGCGATGATCGGGGTGCTGGCAGCTGGCTTCGCCGGGCTGGGCGCGTACTGGCTGTGGACGGCAACGGCACTGGGGAGGAGCGGTCTGGTCCGGCCAGCCCGGGGGGGAACCTCGAGGACGTCGGCGAGGCTGCTCGAGGCGGTGGGGATCGCCCGGGGTGACCTCGACCACTTGGCGTTGCCGATCGCCGCGCTCGGCGCCGCCGCCGCTGCGGCCGGCTACGTGGTCTTCGGGGGACTGCTGCCCGCAGCGCTGATCGGGGCCTTCGCCGGCTCGTTCCCGCTGACGGCGGCCCGCTCCCGCCGCCGCGCCCAGCTCGAGGCCGCCGCGTCGGCATGGCCGAGCATGCTCGAAGAGCTCCGGCTGCTGACCGGCTCCGCAGGCAGGTCGATCCCCCAGGCGCTGATCGAGGTAGGCCGCAGGGCCCCCGCGCAGCTGCGCCCCTCCTTTGCCCGGGCGGAGCGCGAATGGCTGCTCACGACCGACTTCGAACGGATGGTCGGCGTCTTGAAAGACGGCCTCAGGGACCCGACCGCCGACGTCGTCGGCGAGACCCTGCTCGT
>JAJZWW010000445.1:0-2327 GCA_021846485.1 Actinomycetes bacterium | reverse complement strand
CCTGCTCGTAGCCAACGAGGTGGGTGCCGGCCTCGACCGCCAGCTCGCCGACCTCGTCGAGGATCGCCTGCTCGCCGAGCAGGGGCGCAAGGACGCCCTCAGCAAGCAGGCAGGGGTGCGCTTCGCCCGTCTGTTCGTGTTGCTGGTCCCGCTCGGCATGGCCCTCGCCGGCTTGTCGATCGGCACCGGGCGGGCCGCCTACCGCAGCGCCGGAGGCCAGGCCGCAGTGGTCGTCGCCCTCGTATCGGTCGTGGCCTGCTGGGTGTGGGCCGGGCGACTGCTCGTGCTGCCACGCGAACCCCGGGTGTTCGTCCGAGCCCCCCGGCGCAACCAGCGATGAACCGCCTGCTGGTCGCTGCCGGCCTGCTCTTCTGGGCGGGCACGTCCCTGGTCCTGTCGGCATGGCCCCGCCTGGCACGCCCGTCGTTGCGGGACCGGCTCGCGCCGTTCCACCCCGGATCGTTCGGCCCGGAGCCGCCGCCCGCGCTCCTCGGGGGATCAGCCACCGACCTGCTCGCCGGCCCTGCCCGGGCGCTCGGCGACCGCCTCGCCGGCCTCGCCGGGGTCCAAGAGCCGGTGGGCCGGCGGCTGCGGCGGGTGCACTCCCATCTCGACGTCACCTCGTTCCGGCTGCGCCAGCTGGGCTGGATGGCCGCCGCGGGTCTCGCCGGACTGCTCGCCGCGGCGGCCGGGGCACCTGCACCGCTGGCGGTCCTCCTGGTTGTCGGGACCCCGATCCTCACCTTCTTGATCGTCGAACAGCGTCTGGCCAAGGCCTCCGAGCGATGGCAGGAAGCCCTCGGCCGGGAACTGCCGGTGGTCGCCGAACAGCTCGCCACCCTCCTGAACGCCGGGTTCTCGCTCAGCTCGGCGACCAACCGGGTAGCCGAACGGGGCAGCGGCCGTTGCGCCAGCGACCTCCGAGTCGTCGCCAACCGCATCCACCAAGGCCTCGACGAGGTCCAAGCCCTCCAGGAGTGGGCCGAGCTCGCCGCGGTCGACACCGTCTCGCGCCTGGTCAGGGTCCTCTCGCTCCACGCCGAAGCCCCCGACCTCGGCCGTCTCGTCAGCGCCGAAGCCCGCCAAGCCCGGCGCGACCTCGCCCGCAAGACCCTCGAGCAGATGGAACGCCGAGGGGAGCAGGTATGGATCCCCGTGAGCGTCGCCGCCCTCGTGCCCGGAGCGATCCTCCTGGCCGTGCCGGTCCTCGCCGCCCTCCGGCTCTTCACCACCGCCTGAGCCACCCGTCCCCCACCCGACAGGAGCAACCATGACCAACCCACCACCGTCGAGCCCCACCTCCACTTGCCCCCCGCGACCCGCACCTACCGCCCCGATCTCGACCCGCTCCGACGAACGCGGGGAAGGAGTGATCTCCGCGGCGATCGCTGTGCTGGTGATGGCCTTCCTCGGGGTGGCGATGTGGATCGCCTTCAGTGGGACGCTGTCGACTGCGGTCAAGCACGTGAACAACCAGGTGAGCTGCGTGACCGGGGTGAGCCCCGGAGGGTCGCCGAGCAGCCGCGGCTGCTGATGGGCGGCAGCGCGCGCGCCGCCCCGCGGGCGGGCCGGGAGGAAGGAGCTGGGATCTTCACGACGGTGTTCGGCTTCCTCGCGTTCTTCGTGCTGCTCCTGTTCTGCGTCGAGGTCCTGTTCCACCTCTACGCGACGTCGATGCTCACCGCGGCGGCCACCGACGCAGCTCAGGCGGTGGCCGACGCCGGCGGCCACCCCAGCGCCGAGCCGGCTGCCCAGTCCGCCGCGCTCGCCGAGCTCGGCAGGTGGGGCAAGGCGCACGCCCGCTTCGAATGGCTGCAGGCCGACTCGCAGTGGGTGAGGCTGCGAGTGGTGGCGACCAGCGCGGCGATGCTTCCCCTGCCCGGCCTCGACCGGCGGATCGAACGCACCGTCACGATCCGTACCGAGGCGTTCCGTGGCGCGCCCTGACCGGCCCCCTCGGGACGACGCCGGGTTCGTCGGCGGGTTCGAGGGACTGCTCTTCGGCGCGTTGATCTTCGTGGCCGGAGGCCTGCTGGTGGTAGGCGTGTGGGCCACGGTCGACACCAAGCTCGCGGTCGCCGACGCGGCGCGCTCGGCGTCGGCGGCCTACGTGCAAGCGGGCAGCTCCGGCGCCGCGGCCACCGCCGCGGCCGCTGCCGCGGACAGCTCGCTCGGAGGCTGGGGGTTGTCGCCCGGGCGAGCGACGGTCACCCGGGTCACCGGCTCTTGGGCCCGCTGCTCCCGGGTCACGATCCTCGTCCGCTACCCCGCCCCCGCGCTCCGACTGCCCTGGATCGGACGGCTCGACGTCGGCACCTACGTTGCCG
>JAJZWW010000444.1 GCA_021846485.1 Actinomycetes bacterium | reverse complement strand
ACCGACCGAGGTCGCCGCCGCGCCGCCGATCCCGGCGTCGACCTCGTCGAAGACGAGCGTCCGCCCCGCCACCTCCCCGGCCCGGCCGAGGACCAGACGGACCGCCAGCATGGTGCGGGCCAGCTCGCCGCCCGAGGCGACCTTGGCCAGCGGCAGCGCCGGTTCCCCGGGGTTGGCGCCGAGCATCCAGGTCACCGTCTCACCCGCCCGGCCCTCGACCGCCACCTCGAAGCGGGCCCGGGGCAGAGCCAGCTCCCGCAGGCGGGCCTCGACGGCGGACCCGAAGGGTCCCGCGGCCGCGCGGCGGGCTGCGGCCAGCTCCACCTCGGCCCGGTCCCGGGCGAGCTCGAGGCGTCTGCGCTCCTCGGCGAGGGCGGCGGCGGCGGCGTCGTGGGACTCGAGCTCGGCCAGCCGGGCACGGGCCTGCTCCCGGTAGGCGAGGACCTCCTCCAAGGTGTCGCCGTACTTGCGGCGCAGCTCCCCGAGCAGCCGACGGCGCTCGGTGACCTCGGCCAGCCGGCCGGGGTCCTCCTCGATGCGCTCGGCGAGGCGGCGGACCTCCTCGGCGCCGTCGGCGACCTCGGCGGCCACCCCCCGCAGGCGCTCCCGGAGGGCTTCCAAGGCGGCCTGCCCGGAGACCGCCCCCACCGCGGAGCCGGCCCGGTCCAGGGCGCCGTCGTCTCCTGCGAGGGCCTCGTGGGCGCTGGCCAACGCGGCGCGCAAGGCGACCGCAGCGCCGAGGCGCTCCTCTTCTTCCCAGAGCGTGGCGTCCTCCCCGGGGTCGGCGAGCCCGGCGGCGTCGAGCTCCCCGAGCTGGAAAGCGAGCAGGTCGGCCTCGTGGGCGCGCGATCTGCGGTCACCCCCGATCTCGGACTCCCGGGCGGAGAGCACCCGCAGCTCGCGGAGCGCCGCTTCGAGCGGGGCCCGGTCGACCCCGCCGGCCAGGTCGAGCCCCGCCCGCTGGGTGGCCGGGGCGAGCAGGGACTGAGAGGCATGCTGGCCGTGGAGGTCGAGCAGGCCGGCGCCGGTCTCGGCCAGGGTGGCGGCGCTGGCCATCCGCCCGTCGAGGTAGGCGCGGGTCCGCCCCGCCGCGGCCACCGCCCGGGCGAGGACCCGCTCGGCGACCGCTTCGCGCCCGGCCGCCCCGTCCCCCTCGCCAGTCACGAACCGGCCCTCCACCCACGCCTCCTGCGCCCCAGGGCGCACGAGCGCCGCGTCGGCGCGTTCGCCGACCAGCAGTCCGAGCGCCTCGACCACGAGGGTCTTGCCGGCGCCGGTCTCGCCGGTGAGGACGGTCATCCCCGGGCCGAGCAGCAGCGTCTGGTCGTCGATGACCCCCAGGTGGCAGACCCGCAGCTCGACCAGCACCCCGCCTCCCTTCAGGGCTCCCCGAGCGAGAACTTGCGGGTGAGGATCTCGGCGAAGTCGCGGTCCTCGAAGGTCACGAGCAGGGCGTCGCGCCCGGCGGTGACCTCCACCGCCTCTCCGTCACCGACCCGACCGACCGGGACACCGTCTATGACCAGGTCCGCCGGCCGGCCCCGCTCGGGGAGGATCTCCAGGTGGTCGGCGGCGTCGAGCACCAGCGAGCGGTCGAAGAGGCTGTGCGGGGCGACCGGGGTGAGGATCTGGACCCGGGCGCGCGGGGAGACGATCGGCCCCCTGGCGGAGAGGTTGTAGGCCGTGGAGCCCGTCGGGGTGGCGACGATCAGGGCGTCCGCGGCGAAGGAGACGAAGCGCCGGTGGTTGACCGCCACCGCCACGTGGATCGTGTGGCCCCCACCGGGGCGCTGCAGCACGGCGTCGTTGAGGGCGAGATGGCGGGCGGCGGGCACCTTCTCACCGGGGCGCCGCCGGCACACCTCGAGGGTCATGCGGGCGTCGAGGGCGTAGTCGCCGGCGAGGAAGCGGCGGAGCCCGGCCTCGAGCCTGTCGGGCTCGAGCGCCGCGAGGTAGCCGAGGTGGCCGAGGTTGACCCCGAGGACGGGGACGCCCGCCGGAGCGGCCAGCCCGACGGTGCGCAACATCGTTCCGTCCCCCCCCAGGCTGACCACCAGGTCGAGCCCGGCGGCACCCTCCGGCCCGGCGGACCCGGCGCCGTCGCGCCCGGCAAGCCTCCGGGCCTCGTGGCCGAGACCCTCCAGCCACCCGGCGGTCCGCTCCTCGAGCTCCGCCGCCCGGGGGCCCTCCCCGTGGGAGACCAGGCCGACGCAGGCCATCAACCGGGCGCCCCGCCGGGCCCGGCGGGCCGGGCGGCCACCCCGAGGTCGGGCCCGAGAGGTCCGGCGACCTCGGCGAGCGCCGCGTCGACCAGCCCGCCGGGATCGGGGCGGGTACAGCCGTCGCCCACCCGGCGCAGGTGGGCGAAGAGCTCCACGTTGCCGCCGGCACCGCGGATCGGGGAGACCATGACCCCCATCATGACCGCTGTCTGCGCGGCCATGGCCGATGCCACCCCCATGGCCGCGCCCCGCCACGCGTCGGGGTCGCGCACCACCCCCCGGCCCCGGGAGACCACCGACCGGCCCACCTCGAACTGTGGCTTGACCAGGACCACCAGGTCCCCCCCGGGCTCGGTGAGGCCGACGAGCGCGGCGGCGACGGTGCGCAGCGAGATGAACGACAAGTCGGCGACGACCAGGGGGAACGGTCCCCCGACGTCGGCTGGGGCGAGGTGGCGCACGTTCACCCGCTCGCGCACCTCGACCCTCGGGTCGGCCCGGAGCCGCTCGTGGAGCTGCCCGTGGCCGACGTCGATGGCGACGACCAGGGAGGCGCCCCGCTGGAGCAGGCAGTCGGTGAAGCCCCCCGTGGACGCGCCGGCGTCGAGAGCCGGGCGACCGGCCACCTCCAGCGCGAAGCGCCCCAGCGCGGCGTCGAGCTTCTCCCCTCCCCGCCCGACGAAGCGGGCCGGTGGCCCGGCGACCACCAGGGCCTCGCCGGCGGCGACCAGCCGGGCCGGCCGCTCCGCCACCGCACCACCGACGGTCACCCGTCCGGCGGCCACCAGCTCACCTGCCTGCCCCCGGCTGGTGGCCAGTCCCCTGCGCACCAGCTCGGCGTCGAGTCTGCGGCGGGAGCTCAGCGACCGGTGCCCCCCGGAGGGGACCGGCGGGGACGGCTACCGACCGTTCCGGCGCGGCCCGGATTCCCCCCGCTCGACGGCGCCGGGCGGGGGGTCGCCGCGCCGGCCGGGCC
>JAJZWW010000443.1:2593-3200 GCA_021846485.1 Actinomycetes bacterium | reverse complement strand
CCCTCGTCGAGCACGGCTCCAAGCCCTGCATGGATCGCCGAGATCATCGCTGCCGGAGCCGTGTGGTGGTACACGCGCCGAACGCCGTCTCCCTCCACGTACTTGGAGAGCAGCGTGAGGTCCAAGTACCAGCTCGAAGGCCGTGGCACGAAGCGCTCGCGCGCCCTGGGGCTCGCCGTGAGGGGCGCCAAGCCGGGCGGAGCACCGAGACACTTCTGCGTGGCGCTGTAGGAGATGTCCACTCCCCAGTCGTCGATCGCCACCGGGATGCCGCCCAGGGAGGTCACCGTGTCCGCGATCAGGATGGCATCGCCTTTCGTGGCGCCCACCGCCGCCACGTCGTTGCGTACCCCGGTGGAGGTCTCGGCGTGCACGAGCGCGATGACGGCCGGGGATGGGTGTGCGCGAACCAGCCGCTCGGGGTCCAGTGGCTCGCCCCACGGTGCTTCCACCCGGATGACATCGGCGCCGAGGCGGTCGGCGATCTCACACATTCGCTCACCGAAGAACCCGTTCACGCCGATGACGACCGGGTCACCCGGCTTCACCACGTTCACGAACGCCGTCTCCATTCCCGCGGAGCCGGTGCCGCTGATCGGCAGCGTGA
>JAJZWW010000443.1:0-2583 GCA_021846485.1 Actinomycetes bacterium | reverse complement strand
TTCCATGGTCTCGTCGAGGATGTCCAGGAACGACGGATCCAGATGTCCGAGCACCGGGTGGACCAACGCAGCAGTCGCTTCCGGGTACGGGTTGGAGGGCCCCGGGCCCATGAGGATCCGATCGGCGAGGGGTGCCATGGCCTCGATCCTGGCAGGCGCGCGCATGCCGCGCCAGTGTGCGCTTCGCTCAGCCCTCCGCAGACCCAGCCGACGCTGCCGACCCAGCCGACGCTGCCGGTCCCGCCGGTGCTGCCGGTCCCTCCGACGCTGCCGGTCCCTCCGACGCTGCCAACCAGGACGCTCCTCGTCGCTCGAGCTTCGGCGAGCGGTTCGGCGTGATCGTCGCCGACGCGATCACCGCGAGGACCGCACCGAGGAGGCCCGGCGCGAGCGTGATGCGCAGAGAACCGGTCGCGTCCGAGACGACGCCGCCTGCGAGCGGGAGCACGAAGGCCATCGTGTAGCCGATCGTGAACATGGCCGCCGAGATCGGCGCGACGTCGCGTTCCCGAGCGGCGGCGGCAGGGAGGGCCAAGGCAAGGAGCAGGAGGAAGCCGGACGAGAACCCGAGGAGCCCCGCGAGGACGAGCAGCACCGGGGGCGAGGCGACCAGCAGCCCCGCTGAGATGCCGACCAGGGCGGCCGACGCGGTCCAAAGGGGCCAGCGATGCCGCGCCAGACGGTCGGCATGCACCAGCAGCACCGCCGAGGCAGGGAGCTGGCTCACGTTGAGCACCGTCAGCGCCTCGCCCACCTGGCCACCATGCCCGGTCGCGTGCAGCACGCCGGGAAGAAAGGCGTTCGCCGCGAAGTAGGCAGTCGAGGCGCCACCTTGGACGAGCCCGAGCTTCCACGATCCGCCTGCCCGCAGGCGGGACCATGCCGATGCACCTCCAGGCCGAGGGTCCGTCGGAACGGCGGTGCTCGCCTGCCCGGGAGCCGGCGCCGCGTGGGATTCGGTGGCGTGGGATGG
Organism: Actinomycetes bacterium; assembly: GCA_021846485.1. Classification (GTDB taxonomy): domain Bacteria; phylum Actinomycetota; class Acidimicrobiia; order Acidimicrobiales; family Palsa-688; genus JAKAQB01. The sequence goes on along the minus strand of JAJZWW010000443.1, from coordinate 1,610 downwards.
CGCAGGGTGGGATGGCGCAGGGTGGGGAGCATCCCGGCCGATCACCAAGGCCACGAGGACGAGGGTGAGCGCCACCGGTGCCGACCACAGGGCCAGGCTTTCCTGCCAGCTGCCCGTCGCCTCGAGCACCACCGGCAACGTGAGCGACGCGGCGATGGCCTCACCGATGAGGAGACCGTTGCCGTAGACGGCCGTTGCGGTGCCGACCGTGCTCGGCTTCCAGCGGCGGACGAGCGCGGGCAGGGCAGGCTGGAGGATCGCGATACCGAGGCCCATCACGAACGTGCAGCCGAAGAGCACGGCCGTCGACGTGCCGGCACCGCGCAGCGCGCCACCGGCGGTCTCCATGAGCAGGCCCAGCACGACGGCGTGCTTCGTGCCGACACGGCGGATCACCGCCGAGCCGATCGCCGCCCCGAGGCCGAAGAGAAGGACGGGCAGGTTCGTGACGGCCCCGATCGCCGTCTGGTCCAACCTCAGGTCACGCGTGACGACGGGGAGCAACGGCGCCAGGGCGAGAACGGTGATCCGCAGGCTGAGGCCGAGCAGCCACAGCACCACCCACCCCTTGACGTCGAGACGCCGCCTCATCGGCACGGAAAAGTGCGGCGGGCGCGGTGGTCATTGGCCCGGTCGCCATGAACCCAGCCACCATGGAGCTGGTCGCCATGGGCCTGGTGGGCTGGGGCCCGGTCGGGGTGCGCCACGACCTGTGCCGACGGCCTTACTGGATGGTCGTCGAAGCGGGATGTCGGCGTCGGATCACGTGCTCTCCCGACGAAATTTCCGACTTCGTTCCCCGACCATCACCGTTCACCCCCCGACCCGAACGCCATTTTGCCCAAGCTAGCCCGCATGCCCCGGGAGACGTCTGGAGACACCGCTCTTGGCGGAGAGAGACGGCGCGCTCGGCGCCTTTCGAACCGGCTCAGCGCGGCAGGACGTCGCAGAAGACGAAGCCGTCACGCTCGACGACCTCACCGACTTCCACCTCTATCGGCGCAGTGAAATCAGGCGCGTCCCATACGAAGGTGTGGAACTCCCCACGCTCGCCACACGGGTCCACATCCCCGGGAAGCTCCGCGAGGAACTGAGCGTCGTACGTGCGCCCCGCCATCTCCGGGTGCAGCCGGCGGGGGTCGACGCACGTCACGATGGCGCGGATGCCGCCGTCGACGATCCGTCGAGCGATCTCGTGCGTCGGTCTGGCCCACAAGGGGAACACCGGTGCCATTCCGGAGCCTCGCATTGCCTCTTCCCGATAGGCGCGCACATCCTCCAGGAACAGGTCACCGAAGACTACGCTGCGAACGCCCAAGGACGTCGCGGCGTCCAGGGCTTCCGCCATCCGGGCTTCGTAGACGTCACCCGGACAAGGTGACGGGATCTGGACGGCGTGCAGAGGCAGTCCGAGCCGTTGCGCCTGGGCTTCGAGGAGCACCGCCCTCACCGCGTGCATGGCCACCCGGTCCACCACGGCGTTGACCGTCGTCAGCAGCCCCACCACCTCGATCCCGAGCTCCTCGCGAGCGAGGCGCAGCGCCAGGGTGCTGTCCTTCCCGCTGCTCCAGCTCATCCATGCCGGCGACCCACCAGTGGGGGCGTCCAGG
>JAJZWW010000442.1 GCA_021846485.1 Actinomycetes bacterium | reverse complement strand
GCCGCCCGCCACCGCTCCGGGACCGGAGCCTCCGCCACCGCCGGCCCCAGCGCCCGAGCAGAACGGCCGGTCCCAGCGCCCGAGCAGAACGGCTCTACCGAGCAGGTCGCGGCCCGGCTCCGAGGGTAGCGCCGGCATGACCACGTGATCCGGGTGAGGACCGCATATCGCAACACACGTGCTAGCATAGTGCGACATGAGGACGATCTACCTTCGTAACGTGCCCGACGAAGTTGTCGAACGCCTGGAGCGACTCGCCTCCCGTGACCGGATGTCGCTGACCGCGGTCGCGGTGAGAGAGCTCGAGCAAGCTTCGCGTCGGGTAGACAATCCGCTGCTGCTCGGCTCCCTGCCGGACCTCGGGATCGATGCGGGCTCCATCGTCACCGACGTGGACGCAGGGCGCGCTGAGAGGTGATCGTTGTCGACGCATCAGCGGCGGTCTCCGCGCTGCTGAACGCCGGTCCTGCGCGCCAGGCGATGACAGACGAGCAGGTGCACGTTCCTCACATGATCGACCCCGAGGTGGCCAATGCGCTCCGCCGTGGGGTCGCTGCCTCGAGGATCGAGTCCGGCGACGCATGGACAGCGCTCGACCGGTGGCGCCGCCTCGGCTTGTCACGCCACGCGATCTTCTGTCTGCTCGAGCGAGTCTGGGAGCTCCGGGAGAACCTCTCGGCCCACGACGCTTCCTATGTTGCGTTGGCCGAATCGCTTGACTGCGCACTGCTCACCGCGGACGTCCGGCTGGGTCGGTCCCCAGGACTCCGCTGTTCGGTGACCGTGGTTCCGCGCTGACCTCGAGCACCCCGCTCGGGGGACTGTTGCTGTGGCGGCACCCTGCGCCGGCGTGGTCGTGGCGGCGGTCCAGCGGCGTCCAGAGCGGACTGCGCCGTAACCAGGTCGTGTCGGTCCACGGCAGTCTCGCCCCAGGTGTCCTCGCTGACGGCTCGGCGTGAGCGGCCTCGACGCGGTCGTCGTCGGGTCTGGGCCCAACGGCCTGGCTGCCGCGATCACACTCGCTGCCCGCGGGCTGCGAGTGCGCGTCATCGAGCGGGAGACCGTCCCTGGAGGCGGCACGAGGACGGGGGAAGGGGTGGCTCCCGGCTTCGTGTTCGATCTGTGCTCGGCCGTGCACCCCATGGCTGTCGCCTCCCCGTTCTTCCGCTCCGTCGGCCTGCAGAGCCGGGTCCGGTTCGTGGTGCCCGACATCTCCTTCGGCCATCCGCTCGACGGCGGCCGGGCGGTGCTTGCCTACCGGGACCTGGCCGCCACGGCTGCTGCTCTCGGCGCTGACGGCGCTCGATACCACCGCCTGGTGGCACCGCTGGTCGCCCACCTCGACCAGGTGAGCGCCGCAGCGCTCGGCGGCATCGAGGGCGCATTGGCCCACCCCATCGGCGCAGCCCTGCTCGGCGCCCGGGTCCTGGAGCAGGGCTCGTCGCTGCGACGGCTGCGATTTCGCGGCCAGGAGGCACCGGCACTGTTGGGCGGAGTCAGCGCTCACTTGACCGGGCGCCTGCCGAGCCCGCCGGCCGCCGGGGCAGGACTGCTGCTCGCCGCCTACGCCCATTCGGGCGGCTGGCCGCTTCCAGCCGCTGGGTCACGATCCATCGCGAGCGCCCTCGCCGCCATCCTGGCCGACCACGGCGGGACGGTCGAGTGCGGCCGCGAGGTGACCTCGCTGGCGGAGCTCGTGGCCGCCACCGGCGCGAAGCTCGTCCTGCTCGACGTGGGACCGGCCGCGTTCGCGGCCATGGCCGGCTCCCGGCTCCCCGACCGGTACCGGCGACGGATCGAGCGGTTCCGCTACGGCAACGGTGCCTGCAAGGTCGACTTCGCGTTGCGCGAGCCGGTTCCGTGGCTCGCCCCAGCCCTCGCCTCCGCCGGCACCGTGCACATCTGCGGCTCCTTCGGGGACCTGGCAGCGGCTGAGGCCCAAGTGGCAGCCGGAAGGCACTCCGACCGCCCGTTCGTCCTCGCCGTCCAGCCCACCCCCCATGACCCGACGAGAGCCCCGGCCGGGTGCCACGTGCTTTCCACCTACGCCCACGTGCCAGCCGGCTCGACCCTGGACATGACCGGTGCCGTGACCAACCAGATCTCGCGCTTCGCCCCCGCGTTCCGCGACGTAGTGATCGCGTCCGAGGCTACACCGGCCGCCGATCTCCAGCTCCACAACCCGAACCTGGTCGGCGGCGACATCGCCGGCGGGGCCATGACCACGCGCCAGCTCCTCGTCCGACCGACCCTGGGCCGTCATCCTTGGCGGACACCGCTGCCCGGGGTCTACCTCTGCTCGTCCTCGACGCCACCAGGGCCAGGTGTACATGGAATGTGCGGCAACAACGCGGCCCGGCTGGCCCTCGCCGATCTCGGGCTGTGAGCCCGGGGTGGCACTGTCGGTACGTCGGTACTGGTCCATGACCGGACCCCCTCGGCCCTCGACGCCTCGCTCGTCCACCAAGAGAAAACCTCCGACGCCACCACCATTTGATTTTGATCGGCACCATCAGGTCCGCCCTGGACGCCACTTTCGCTGCGCCGCCTGCTGCCACTTTGTCAGCGCTCTACACCTCCAGCCTGGCGCTGCCGAACCTGCAGCGCCGGGCGCAGCGAGAGCTCAGTGATCCGCTGACCGGGAGCCGCACCACGCTACAGTCGGCGCATGGCGCGGGTGATCGACGACGACACAACCGCACGACTCGAGGCGCTCGCAGACGCCGAGGAACGCCACAAGACCCGCAGCGCCGCCACGACACGTTTCGCTGCGGCGGTCGCCAAGCTCGCCGACGCCGAGACCGCCCGGAGCACTGCCCAGGGGGAGGCCAACGAGGCCAAGAGCACGGCGGTGGCGGACCTGCTCGACTCGGGCATGGAACCGGCGGAGTCGGCCAACGGCGCCACGCCGCAGTCCCCTGCCGAGCGGTGAGCCCCAAGCGTCCTCGTCCCGGGCCGGCCGAGGCCACCGAGACGGCCCGCCGGTTCCTCGCCGGGCTGGTCCGCGGTGCCGACCTGGACGACCTCGCCCTCGACGGCTACGGCTCCCACCCGAAGAACAACACCTTTCCCGGCGAGGTCTACCTCCACCTCGCCGCCGACGCCCTCCGCCTCACCGGCGCCGGCGCCGACCCCGAGCAGCGGATCGCCCAGGACGGACTGCTCGCCCGTCACCTCCCCGAAGCCGCCTTCAAGGGCCGGGAGAGCTCCCGGAT
>JAJZWW010000441.1 GCA_021846485.1 Actinomycetes bacterium | reverse complement strand
GTCGATCTGTTCATCATGCTCCGTGACCCGACCAAGCCCTGAACCGGAGGGTACGAGTTGGCTTCAACGATCATTTCGCCGGTGCCCGTACAGGGGGCGGATCCCGGTCGTAGGAGGAGCACCGCCAACCTCATCTACGTCAGCTGCGGGCTCGTCATTGGACTGATCTTCCTGCTCCCGCTCCTCTGGGCGGGAGGGTGAAGGGGTGAGCCCCACGACGGCCCAGCTGGTGGTGGACTCGGCCTTTCGGGTCGGTACCGTCGACCGGCGCCTGGGCGGATCGTTCGTGGAGCACCTCGGGCGTTGCGTCTACGGGGGGATCTGGGACCCCGAAGACCCCGCCGCCGACAGCAACGGGTTCCGCTCCGACGTGCTCGAGTTGGTCCGCGAGATCCAGGTGCCGGTCGTGCGCTACCCGGGTGGCAACTTCGTCTCCGGCTACCGGTTCGAGGACGGGATCGGCCCACCCGAGAGCCGGCCGAGCCGCCTCGACCTGGCATGGCGGTGCGTGGAGACCAACCGCTTCGGCACCGACGAGGCGCTGGGCTGGTGCGCCAGGGCAGGGACCGAGGCGATGCTGGCGGTCAACCTCGGCACTCGGGGCGCCGGAGCTGCCGCCGACCTGGTCGAGTACACCAACCATCCCGGTGGGACGCACTGGTCGGACCTGCGGGGGGCCAACGGCCACCCGGCACCCTACGGGGTCAAGCTGTGGTGCCTCGGAAACGAGATGGACGGACCATGGCAGATCGGGCACCGGCCCGCCGTGGACTACGCGAGGGACGCGCTGCAGGCCGCCCGGGCGATGCGCGCCGTCGACCGGACCATCGAGCTCGTCGCCTGCGGCAGCTCCAACTCGGCGATGCCGAGCTTCCCCGCGTGGGAGGCGACGGTGCTCGAGACCTGCTACGACGACGTCGACTACATCTCGCTGCACTCCTACTACGGTCGGCCTTCGAGCCGCGGTGAGCTCCTCGCCTCCGCCCTCGACATGGACCGCTTCATCGAAACCGTCGTCGCCACCTGCGACCACGTCGTCGCCAAGCGCCGCTCGACCAAGCGGATCGGGTTGTCCTTCGACGAGTGGAACGTCTGGCACCGCGACATTGAACCCGACCACGAACCCTGGCAGCAGGCCCCGCCGATGCTCGAGAACCGCTACGACCACGACGACGCAGTCGTGGTTGGCACCCTGGTCAACTCTCTGATCCGCCACGCCGACCGGGTCAAGGTCGCATGCCTCGCCCAGCTGGTCAACGTGATCGCCCCGATCGTCGCCGAGCCCGGCCGCCCGGCGTGGCGCCAGTCGATATTCTGGCCCTACCGGGACCTGATCCGCGCAGCGGGGAGTGATTCGCTCCGGGTCGCTCTCTCCACTCCCGAGCACGACGTGGCCGGCGTCGGGTCGGTGCCGGTCCTCGACGCGGCGGCCACCGTCTCCGAGGACGGCGACGAGCTGCGCCTGTTGATCGCCAACCGCTCCCCGGACCGGAGCGTGCCGACCACCCTCGACCTCGGCGCCTGGCCCGGCTACGCGCTGGTCTCCCACGAGCAGCTCGCCGACTCCGCCCCAAGGCCGGCGGGGGCACCCGGGTGGGCGCCGCCAGCCGCTGTCCCCCTTCCCGCCGAGCGCTCCGGCAAGATCGAGGTGTCGATCCCGAGCCTGTCATGGAACACCCTCGTCGCGAGACGCTCCCGCTGAGCCCGGGCCCGTCGCCCCGGAACGAGGCCGGAGGGGAGAAGGAAGCAGTGGTAGACCACATCCCATGAGCGAACCAGCAGCAACCCGATCGGTGTCGGGACAGGGTCGCCGGCGAGGCACCGACCCTCGGGCGGATGATGGCCGGCGCTGAGCGCTATGTGGTCGGCGTCGACTTCGGCACCCTGTCGGGCCGGGCGCTGGTGGTGCGGGCATCCGACGGCGCCGAGATGGGATCGGCCGTGCACGAGCTGGCGCACGGGGTGATGGAGTCTGCGTTGCCGTCGGGCAGGCCCCTGGCCCCGGACTGGACGCTCCAGCACCCCGCCGATTACCTGGAGGTCCTCGGCACCGCCGTACCCGAAGCGGTGGCGACCGCCGGAGTCGACCCGGGAGCGGTGATCGGCATCGCCACCGACTTCACCGCCTGCACCGTGCTCCCGGTCACCTCCGCCGGGACCCCGCTGTGCCTGCTCGACGGGTTGGCCGACGAGCCCCACGCCTACGTGAAGCTCTGGAAGCACCACGCCGCCCAGGCCCAGGCCGACCGGATCACGACCACCGCCGCGGAGAAAGGTGAGCGGTGGCTGGCCCGCTACGGGGGGCGGATCTCCTCGGAGTGGCAGCTGGCCAAGGCTCAGACCTCCGGCAGTTCGCTGCCTGCGGCCGGCTGACCAGGAGGTCCTCGTAGGGCCGGCCTTGCATTAGTGCGGTAACTTTGGGCGAGGGATCGCCCGCTCCCGAATGTAGTTCTATACAGGGTCCTAGCTCGTGATGCCTTGCGGCGCTATCTCATGGGCTCACATGTCCAGTAGTTGTCTCGAAGACCCCGCCCAGAGGACTGTTGTTGTCGGGACGGCCTGCGCGAGCCCCGCTGGATGATCGCCTCGGGGCGCGTGGCGCTCGGGGCCGACGGGGCGGTCGGCCTGCCCGGGGCCCGGCGGGATCATCGGCGGCCACCTGGGGTCGGTACTGCGCATGTCGGCGCGGTGCGCGGCGACACCTGAGCCGTCAGCTCGACGACCGCACGGTCACCTCGCGGGTGACAACAGCCGGAGCGTGCCCGGCTCCGCGAAGCGCAGTGCTCGCAAGGAGCATGGATGAACGAGGATCTGATGAGAAAAAGGCTTGCATAAGTCGCGCTAGTCGAGTATGGTTGTGGGGTGAGCACACGACGGTTGGCCGGAGCGGGCGAGAGCCTCGAGGGCATGCCTGCCCCCTTGGAGCTGGCCAGGGATGTGGTGGGCGACGAGGTGGTCGTCTCCTACGGGGGCCGGGTGCTCGCCTGCTATGACCGGGCCGACCGGGGGCTTCGGAACCTGGCGATCGTCTCGCTCACCAAAGCGGGGGTGGCGGGCGTGGAGGTGGCCAGGCTGTTCGGGGTCCGACCCGAGCACGTCAGCCGTCTGCGCCGCCAGGCCGATGAGGGCGGCTCGGCGGGCCTGGTCCCGGTGATGGGCCGGCCGGTCAAGCTCGACGACGCGGGCCGGCGCCGGGCTCACGCCATGGCCGACGAGGGGCGCTCGG
>JAJZWW010000440.1 GCA_021846485.1 Actinomycetes bacterium | reverse complement strand
CCTCGGCACGACACGCCAAGCAGCCCAGCAGCGCTTCGCCCACACGTGATGGTGTCTTAGGCACTGACTACAGGAAAGAGAAATTCCTTGAATTTGCTTGACATAGGAGCATCGACGTGCCACCCACGGTGTCGGGCCACGAACGTGGCGACGGCAGCGACCTGGGCGTCGAGGCGTGCTTGAGCGCCGGCTGTGGGGTCTTCCCTGGCGTAGATGGCGACTCGGTGCATCGCACCTCCCTCAAGGGTTGGGTCGCCAGGGAGGAGACCTCGACGGGGTGAGGATTGCAAGCCGGCGTACCCGACAGGGCGGGTACGTCGTCAGCGGGTTGATCACGCCTCCCGTTCGTTGGCTGGCAATGCGACGAGCACCTCGCCCGCCCGGCGATCTCAAGACGGCGCCTCCCGCCTGCGCCTACCGGACCGCGACGGCGATGAGCGCGCCGAGGCAGAGCCAGGGCCCGAGGGCGATGGTCCGGTCCCACCCACCCCTCCGGATCGCGTAGCGGGCAAAGAGGGCGAGGGCGGCCAGGCACCATCCGGCGAGCACGCCGGTCGTGAGCTCGCTCCAGCCGAGCCAGGCGAGCCCGAGGGCGAGCAGCCCGCCGAGCTTTACGTCTCCGAGCCCGAGGCCGTGGGGGAAGGCAAGCGCAAGACCGAGGTAGAACCCGGCGACCAGGGCCATGGCAATCAGGGCCCGGCCGAGTGGCCACCAGCGCCCCTGAGCCCCCGATGCCACCACCAGCAGGGCCAGGGTAATGGGATAGGACGACAGGACCACCCGGTTGGGCAGCCGGCGGGTGCGCAGGTCGACCAGCGACACCACCGTCCCGGCGGCGCCGAGGTAGGCGAAGGCCGCCAGCGCCGGAGTCGCGCCGGTCCGCCAGGCAACGACGGCCTCGACGGCCGCCAGGATCACGCCGACCTCGGCCCGTTGGCGGCGGGTGCCGAGTTCGGCCCAGGCGTTCGGGGTCATGACGACAGCCGCGCTCGGCGGGCGCGGTCGGCCGGTGTGTCGGGCGGGCCGGTGAGCGAGCGGTAGATGCGGACGGTGGCCGGTTCGGGGTCGACGTCGATCTCGCCCAGGCGCGCTTCGAGGAGCTTCCAGGTGTCGACCACCGCGTCAAGGCGGTCTCGCTTTGCCTGGAGGGTCATGAGCCGGCGGTAGGGCTCCTCGGCGTAGCGGTCGAGGTCGATGGCCCGGCGCAGGGTGTCGGTGGCGGCGTCGGGGTTGTCGAGACGAGCGTCGAGGTCGGCCAGGCGCAGGTGGGCATCGAGGGCCCGGCGGTGGAGGTCTTGGCGGACCGGCTCGACCCAGGCGTAGTCGGTGCCCGACAAGAGGTCGCCCCGGTAGGCGTCGACGGCCCGGCGCAGGGCGTCACGGGCGGGACGGTCCTCCTCGGCCCGGGCCGCCGTGGCGAGCGCCTCCTGGAAGTTCCACAGGTCGCAGGACACTGCGTCGGGGTCGAGGCGGTACACGTCGCCGGAGGCGACGAGCACCTTGGAGTCGGCGTCGGGTTTGGTGTCGGCGTCGGCTTTGGTGCCGAGCCGGGTTCGCAGGTTGGAGGCGGCCTGCCAGAACGCCTTGTGGACCTGGTCTCGTGCGGTGTCGGGCCACAGCGCGTCGACCGCGGCCTCGACGCTGGCTCCCTCTGGTCGCAGGCACAGCCAGGCCAGCAGTTCCTTGGCCACGGTGCGCAGCCCGCGGGAGACGACCTCGCCACAGGCGGCGATCTGGTAGGGACCGAACACGCTGACCACGACCGGCGCCTCCTCGGGCGCGGCGGGCGCGGCACCATCGTCACCTGGCGGCGGTATGGGGGCAGGGACCTCGTCGCCGCGGTCCGCCAGCCCGGCGAACGTAGGCCAGGCCGCTTCTTCGGGCGCTGTGGTGCGGTCGTGGGCGTCGTCGTCTTCTTCGCTGCTGTCGGGGCGTTCCTCGGTCTCGGCCAGGGTGGCGATCACGTCGGCGGCCTCGTCGGGGCGGAGGCCGAACAGGCAGACGCCGACGAGGCGTTCGGCCGCCTGGGCGGGCGTGGCGACGATGACCACCCGGTCCTCCCCGACCCTCAGGCTGCCCGGCATCGAGGCGTCGGGGTCGCAGGTGATGGCCGCGAAGCCGTGCCGTGGCCCCTGGGTGGCCGTGGCCGCCCACCGGCCGGCGTCGTGGCCGGGGATCGCGTCGACAACGGCGAGGATCATGGGCACCGGCTCCCAGGGGTTGGCCCGGCGGTAGGCGACGACATCGGGCACCTCGGCCTCGGCCAGCTGGCGGGCGCGCGTGAGCACGGTCTGTTCCAAGCTTCGTAGTACCCGTTCGACGTCGTCGAGGACCCAGAGGCCGGGCACCGCCTCGGGGCAGCCGCCCGGCCCGAACACGACGTCGAGGGCCGCTCGGGTGGCGATCACCTCGGCCGCCCGGGGTCCGGCCCGGGTCATGACGGCGGTGACCCAAGCCGCCACCACCTGGGCGGCGGTCGGGCCGGTGACGGCGACGCCGCCCAGCTCGCTCAACGCCAGCTCGACCAGGCGACCGTCCCGGGTGCCCACCTCGACCAGGTCGGGGCGTTCCCGGTGCTCGACGTCGTCGTCGGCCATGGCCGGCACCTCGTCGGGGCCGGGCGGCCGGAGACCGTTGGCCGCCGCCGCGGCCCTCAGGTGGCGAAGCGTCGGTCGCAGCGGATCAGGCCCCAGGTCCCGGCCGGGCTCGGGTGGCCGGTAGCGGTAGGCGTGACGGCGGCGCAGCCGACCGAGCGCCACCGCCGAGAGCACCCCGGCGGCGAACGAGCCGCCGACCACCGACCCTGACGGCAGGCGGACCGGCACGCCGCCCGACGTGCCTTGGTGCGGAGTCGTCGCCGGCGTCGTCGGCCGAGTGGGTGCTGGCGGAACGGTCGGTGCCGTCGCGTCGGGGGTCGTGGTCGCAGGAGCCACAAGGCTCGGTGCCGTGGTCGCCGGAGCCGACGGCGTCGGGACGGTGGTCGGGTTGCCCGGGGTCGCGATAGGTGCCGGTCCCGGACCGGCTCCCGAGCCGGAGGGGCCAGGTGCAGATGCCGTCGTCGCGGGCAGGAGAAGGGTCCAACCCGGGTCGATCCAGTGCGGGTCGCTGAGCGTGACCCCGCCGGGCTGGGGGCGGCCCTCGTTGAGCTGGTAGATCTCCGACCAGCGCAGCGGATCGCCGAGCTCTCGCTGGGCGATGCCCCACAGGGTGTCGCCCCGCTGGACGACGT
>JAJZWW010000439.1 GCA_021846485.1 Actinomycetes bacterium | reverse complement strand
CGGCCGACCCGTCCCTACCGCCGCCAGCCTTTCCTTGCTTGCCTCCAGCGACGCGGGCCGGACCTGGCACAAGATCCTCGTCGTCCCCCGGCGCGACCCCTCGAGCGGGGCGGTGTTCCTCGATCGATTCTTCGTCCTCGGTCCGGGGCGCTTCGCCGAGCTGTACCGGGCCGGAGACTGCTCGCTGCCCGCTGATCTGCGGGTGAGCACTGACGACGGGCGGACGTGGCTCCGCCAGCCGCCACCCGTCCCCCTCGAGCCCGTCGCCCTCGCCGAGGCGGCCCCTGGGCGCCTCGTGCTCGGGAGCCGTTTTTGCAGCGCGGCAGCTCCCTCCTACGGCGAGGGCATCTTCACCCATCCTGCGAGCGCTCCCAGCTCTTGGGACCCGGCCCGGCTCCCCCCTCCGTACCTCGACCGCTACGGGCTCGGGGCGACCGGCCGCTTCCCTGCCTCGTCCGCGAGCGTCGAGCCGCTCTCGATCGCGGCGCTCGCCTTCCCGAGCGCAAGTGAGGGCGTCGCCGTCGGCTCCGCCGTGACAACGATCACGAACCGCCGCGGCGACCCGCAGGCCGATCCCACGGTGGCGGCGAGCGAGAGCCTCGTCCTCGTGAGCCACGACGGCGGGACCACCTGGTCGGACGAGTCGGTGCCAGGCGGCGGACTCAAGCTGCTCGCCTGCGCGGGCCCGGGGCACTGTCTAGCGGCGGGCTAACCGCGACCTCATCGCGAAGCAGGCGACGACGCTCGGTCCGCCAGCGGAACCGCGTTGCTACGGCGTCGCGACGACGGGCGGGCAGGCGGGCTCGGCGACCTGGACCTTGGTGGCAGCGCTTCCCGGCGGGGCCGCGGCCAGACATGGTCCGAGGCTGACGGTGCTCGTCAAGGCGCCGCCAGGTGAGAGCCGGTAGAGGGCGCGAGCTCGATACGGCGTGGCACAAGCGTTGCAGGCGTCATTGAGGGGGAGCTGGACCCATAGCTCCTCGGCGCCGCCCGCAAGCGTCCGGGCCGCTTCGAGGTCGGGGGGAGAGAGGACGAAGAGCGGCTCGACACCCGGGCGGTAGCCATCGGCCAGGCGGTAGGCGCGCTGCAGGGGCCCATAGGCGGGGGTCGTGAGCGACGGCGCCGGCGGACGGTGATAGGGGGGCTGGCCGTTCAGAAGGATCCAGCCCATGCAGCCACAGTCCATCGGGAACGCAGAGAGGGTGTAGCCGACGTCGACCTTTCCGGTGTCGAGGAAGCGGACGAGGTAGCTGTGGGTGGCTCCGAAGAAGGCGACGGCGGCGGCGGAAGCGCCGTGAGCGGCCATGTAACGGGCCACGCAGGCCTGGAGCGCGGTACTCGAGGTCATTGCCGGGAGGCACACCGCAGAGACGCCCACCTGACCCCCTTTCGTCGCGTCCCGCCAGATGGCGCTCGGGCCGACTCGCCCGCCGACGGGCGGCGCAGGCACCGTGCCGATCGGGACCACCGACCAGGTGAGGCCGCCGTTGCGGGTCATGAGGAGCCGGTCGGGCCACGGGTGCTCGGTAGGGCGCCCATCGACGACGAACCCGACCGAAGGGCTGACGAAGGAGAGCCCCGACAGCCCTACGCCCCCGTCGTTGAGGGTGGTGCGCGTCCAGTGCCGCCCAGCGTCACCAGAGCGGTCGAGGAATCCCGCAGCAGAGCTGGCTGCGAGCACGAGCAGCGAAGGGCTCGGGGCCGCGAACGCGTCGACGAGCCCTCCGGACGGGGCGGCACCGATGGGGTGGGCGGAGGTCCCGGCGTCGGTGGATTCGAGGACCTGCTTGGCCTCCTGGCCGGCACCGGGGTTTCCTGCACACAGCTCGAAAAGGATCGAGCCCCCAGGAGAGGCCAGCTCGGCGAGGTCGATCGCCCAGCTCGGCCGGTAGCACGGGTCGGGGATCCGGCTCCAAGATGCGCCCGCATCGGTTGTTCGCCAGATCGTCACCGACGCAGGGAGACGTCGCGGCCACATCACCACCCAGCCGGTCTCTCCTCGGAAGACGAGCCGGGCTTGGTCGAAGCCGCTGACGCCGGGCACCACCCGCCAGGCGTCCGTGCCGGCCGGTGCGTGCTCGAGGTGCAGCGAGGGCGTCAGGCAGCCGGGGTTCTGCGGCCAGCAGCTGGCGACGACTGCCCAGAGGGTGCCGGCATCCACGCTGAGGTCGAGAACCGCTCCCCCCGGGTGCAATGCCACCCATCGGCCCGGGCTGGCGGTGGTGGCCCACAGCCCGGGCCCGTACGCGTAGCCGCTCGCGCCGGTGAACAGGATCGCGCCGACGGCGTTGGCCGGGACGGTGCCAACCCCCATGGAAGGGTTGGCGATCGGAGCGGGCGGAACCGGCGCACTCGTCCAGCTGCGTCCGCCATCGGAGGTGGTGGCAAGGGTGGTGCAGCTTGCCTTTCCACAAGGCGTGACGCCGAGCACGGAGCCCTTGGTGGCCGATATGAAGCTCGCCGAAAGCGGTCCGAAACGCGCCGAGACGGCGCGCCCGGGCCAAGCACGAGGCGCCGAACTCTTCATGACCATGGCAGGAAGGCCGAGGAGGAGCAGGACGGCAGCCAAGATTGGGCCTCTGGCGCCCAAGCGCCCGGTCACGGCCCGCTCCCCATGTCACTCCGTGGTCTTCCGGCCCGAGCGGCAAGGGCTCCGGCCTGGACGCAGGGGCATCCGGGAGGCACCGTCATCCGATGCTGGCCAGGGCCGACACGTACCAGTGGCCGCGGATCAACGACACGAGATAGGTGTCCGTGGCGCGGTTCCTGGCCGCCTCGACGAGGTGGGTGGTGACGGCGACCTTGGCGGTGCTTGCAGAGCGTGACAACAGCCGCGTGGAGTCGACCACGGTCCTTGGCGGGCTCGCCGTTACGGAGGATCCGAGTGCTGGCGGCTTGCCATCGAGGATCGCCTGCTCGACGACCTTCTTCTTGGCAGGCGTAAGGGCGTCCCAGGCCCTTCGGAGCAGGACGAACCCGTTCTTGCCACCGAGGGAACTGAAGGCAGCGAGGATTGCGACCGATTCGGCGATGAACGAGCTGGTCTCGTACCCGCAGGAAGACGGGGCGAAGCCGAAGTTGGACGCCACGATGCGCACCGCTGCCTGCGGGCTCTTCGCACCCTCACCCGGCGGCAGAGGCACGCCGGGGGGCCGCTCGTGCTCGAAGTAGGTCGCCCCCTTGTTGATGACGTCGAGGAAGATCGTGAGCACCGCCCGACCGCAGGGGGAC
>JAJZWW010000438.1 GCA_021846485.1 Actinomycetes bacterium | reverse complement strand
CCGCCGAGGCGGCCCGCCTCCGGGCCCCGTGGACACCCGTCGCCGCCCGGCTGGGACGCAACTGGCTCGGCGCGCTCGACCTGCGCAGGGGCGCGGCGGCGAGACCGGCGGCGGCAGGCGAGCCCGGGCCGGAGGCGAAGCGTACCGGCCGGGTGCGGGCGGCAGCGCCGGCGAAGCTCCCGGCGGGGGGCTGAGAGGACGTGCACGACGAGACGATCGCCCTCCACGGCGGCTACGAGCCGGGCTCCACGCGGGCGGTGGCGGTGCCGATCTACCAGACCGTCGCCCACGACTTCGTCGACGCCGCCCACGCCGGGGCGGTGTTCGACCTGGAGCAGCCGGGGTTCCACTACAACCGGATCAACAACCCGACCAACGCGGTCCTGGAGCACCGCCTCGCCGCCCTGGAGCACGGCCGGGCGGCGCTGAGCGTCGCCTCGGGCGCCGCCGCGGTGAGCTACTCGGTGCTCAACGTGGCCGCCGCCGGCGCCAACCTGGTCACCACCCCGCAGCTCTACGGCGCGACCTACACCTACTTCGCGCACGTGCTGCCGAGCTTCGGGATCGAGGCCCGCTTCGCTGCCGACGACCGGGCCGAGTCGATCGCCGAGCTGGTCGACGGGCGGACCTGCGCGGTGTTCTGCGAGAGCGTCGGCAACCCGGCGGGCAACGTGGTCGACTTGGAGGCGGTGGCCGAGGTGGCCCACGCCGGCGGCGTGCCGCTGGTAGTGGACAACACGGTGGCCACCCCGCTGATGCTCAAGCCGGTCGACCACGGAGCCGACGTGGTGGTCCACTCGCTCACCAAGTTCGTCGGCGGCCACGGCACCACCGTCGCCGGGGCGATCGTCGACGCGGGCCGCTTCGGTTGGGCCGAGCACCCTGAGCGCTTCCCGATGTTCGACCGCCCCGAGCCCGCCTTCCACGGGGTGCGCTTCGCCGCGGACTTCCCCGAGGCCCCCTACGCGGTCAGGGCCCGCTCGATCTGCCTGCGCAACACGGGAGCCACGCTGGCGCCTTTCAGCGCGTTCCTCGTGCTGCAGGGCCTGGAGACCCTGGCGGTGCGCCTGGAGCGCCACGAGGCCAACGCCCGGTCGGTGGCCGAGTGGCTGGCGGCCGACCCGCGGGTGGCGTGGGTCGGCTACTGCGGGTTCCCCGACCACCCGAGCCACGAGCTGGCCCGGCGGTACCTCGGTGGGCGGGCGCCGTCGATCGTGACCTTCGGCCCCAAGGGCGGCTACGACGCGGCGATCCGTTTCTTCGACCGGGTACGGCTGTTCAAGCGGCTGGTGAACCTCGGCGACGCCAAGTCGCTGGTCGCCCACCCGGCGTCGACCACCCACCGCCAGCTGCGCCCGGAGGACCACGCCCGGGCGGGAGTGACGCCCGACATGATCCGGCTGTCGGTCGGCCTCGAGCACGTCGACGACCTGGTCGCCGACCTCGACGCGGCGCTCAGCCGATGACCTCCTCGGCCCAGGCCTCGGCGTCGAGCACCGCCCGCAACCGGCTCTTGGGCGAAGGGAGGTAGTGGGTGAAGTAGCGGGCACCCTCGGTGAGCACGCCGAGCACGGCGATGCCGTCCTGGGCGCGGCCACCCCGGTCCAAGGGGTGAAAGGCCTCGTCGATCGCGACGCTGCCGACCTCCACGTCACCGTAGCGCAGCGGCTGCAGGCGCCCCCCAGCGAGCAGCGAGCGCAGCAGCGGGGAGGCGGTGCCGGCGAGCGAAGGCAGGTCCAGGTGAGCACGGACCACCGCGGCGACGCTCTCCCGGTGGGGTCGGACCAAGGCGGTGGACCCGATCTCCACCGTCCCGCCGGCGCGGACCAGCCGTGGGGAGGGCCCCCACGGGAAGCGGACCACCCCAGCGTCGAGGAGGGCCAGCAGCTGGCGGCTGCGGACCAGCGGGGGACCCGCCTCGATGCGGTTGATCCGGGGACGGACGTGGTCCTGGAAGTCGAGGTAGGAACGCAGCGACAGCGCCCGGTGCTCGAGGACCGGGCGCAGCACGTCGCGCAGGATGCGGGTGGTCTCCAGCGCCGTCCCGAGCGGGCTGCGGGCTGGGCCGGCGACCGCCACCTCCAGGTCGGCGGCGACCCGGTTGTAGACCTGCTGCTCGTAGTCCTTGGAGTCGAGCGGTGGCCCCCCGGAGCGGTCGTCGAAGTGCCCGGAGGGGTCGTAGGCCCCGTAGCGCCCCGCGAGCCGGGAGATCTCCGCTGCGAAGCCGCCGGCGGACCAAGCCGCCCCGAGGCGCTCGGGCAGGCCCGGGTCGGCCGAGGCCCGCAAGTAGTAGCGCACCTGCATCTCCCCGAGCACCAGCGGCAGGACGTCGTCGCGGAAGTCGATCGCCCCGCGGGGGAGGCCCGCGAGGCGCCCGGGCGTGCAGATCACCGGCCGGTAGTCGCCGGTCGGGTCCGACGCGCTCGCCGGCTTGGCCCGCGGGGGCTCCCCCGAGCGGGAGTACAACGCCAGGTCGGGCTCCCGGCCGCTGCGCCGGTAGCGGAGCCGGCCACCGTCGCCCTCCTCGAACGACCCGCCCCGGCCGACGGTCATCGCCGCCAGCAGGTCACAGGCGACCAGGCCCATGCCGGCCAGCGCGACCGTCCGGCCCGGCCCCGGGTCGCGCTCGAACCAGCCGACAGGGTAGGGCCGCAGCGTCCGTACGCCCTCCACCCCGTCGGCCTCCAGGTTGAAGGTGTGCCCCGAGGTGATCGCCACCCGGTCGACCAGCACCGACCGGCCGGCGGCGAGGACCACCCGCTCCCGGCCGCCCTCGGCGACCACGTCGCAGGCCCGGTCCCGGTGCACGACCACCTCGACACCGGCGGGCACGTCGGCCACGAGGGCCTCGAAGTACCACTGGAGGTACTCGCCCATCAGCCGCCGGGGCAGGAAGTCCGCCGGGTCGACCGGCCGGCCGCCAGAGGTCCTCCGGCACGCCTCTCCGACCCACGTGTAGCCCTCCCGCCGGGCCCAGTCGTACAGCCCGAGGGCGTAGGGCGGGTCACGGCCCTCGTCGGGGAGGGCGTGGAGCGACAGCTGGCCGCAGGGGTTGTTGAGCACCAGGTAGTCCGGCTGGTCGGTGGAGTACACCCCGCCGCCGGGCGGTCCTGGCTCGACCACGTGGACCGCCAGCCGGTCGCGCCTCGGACCCGGATCGAGACGCACCTGGATCGAGCTGCCGGGCGGAGCGGCGTCGAGGGCGTTGGCCAGCAGGTTGTCGAGGACCTGGTCGAGGTCG
>JAJZWW010000437.1 GCA_021846485.1 Actinomycetes bacterium | reverse complement strand
GAAGCCGGCCCGGGCGCGGGCGGCACCGGGGTGGGCTGCGCCGGGGGGGGGTCCCCCGGCGCTGATCGGATCCGTCCCTACTCGCCCCCCGGAGCCGCTCGATGGACAACCTGCGTCAGTACCCCGCGCGCGGCATGCTGCGGCGGGTCGCGATCGGCCCGGCCGACCTGGTGGTCGCCGCCGGCCTCGTCGCCCTCCTCTACGGCCTGGTGCGGGTCGGCTCGGGCCTGCACGCGCCGTTCAACCCGGCCACCTACCCGGGCCGGATCCCCCTCGACCCTGCCGACCTGCCCTACGACGCGGCCCGCTCGATGCTGCGGATGTTCATCGGCCTGGGGGTGTCGGTGGTCTTCAGCCTGGCGTACGCCACCGCCGCGGCCCGCTCCCGGCGGGCAGCGAAGGTCCTGCTGCCGGTCCTCGACATCTTGCAATCGGTCCCGGTCCTCGGCTTCTTGTCGGTCACCGTCACCGGCTTCATCGCGCTGTTCCCCCACTCGGTGCTCGGCCTCGAGGCGGCGTCGATATTCGCCATCTTCACCGCGATGGCCTGGAACATGACCTTCGCGCTCTACCAGGGCTTCATCACCCAGCCGAGGGACCTCGACGAGGCCGCCCGGGTGATGCGCCTCACCCGCTGGGAGCGCTTCTGGTCCCTCGACGTGCCGTCGGCGGCGATCCCGCTCATCTGGAACGGGATGATGAGCTTCGGGGGGGCGTGGTTCTTCCTGTCGGCCTCGGAGGCGATCAGCGTCGCCGGCCACACCTACGCCCTGCCGGGGGTCGGCTCCTACGCGGCGAGCGCCCTGGCGGCAGGGGACCTCGCCGGCGTCGGGGAGGCCATCGGCGTCATGGTCCTGCTGGTCGTCGGCACCAACGTGGTGTTCTGGAGGCCGCTGGTGGCCTGGAGCGAGCGGTTCCGCACCGAGACCTCCAGCCCGGCCGAGGCGCCCCGCAGCGCGGTGCTCGGCCTGCTGCGCCGCTCCCGCCTCCCGACCGCCGCCAGCCGCTCCCTCCAGCCCGCCCGGGAGGCGCTCGACCGGGCGACCCGGGTGGTCGGCCTGGCCGACCGGCCACTGCAGGTCGACCCGGTCCGGCGCCGGGCCGGCGACGCGGTCTTCGCCGCGGCGGTGGGCGCCGCCTGCGGCTACGGGGCGTACTCCGCGCTGCGCTACGTGCAGGACACCATCGGGCTCGGGGCGTTCCCCCACGCCTTCGCCCTCGGCGCGCTGACCCTCGGCCGGGTGGCGATCATCGTCGCAGCCTCTTCCCTGGTCTGGGTGCCGATCGGCGTGGCCATCGGGCTCAACCCCCGGGCCACCCGCCTCGCCCAGCCCGTCGTGCAGATAGCGGCGAGTTTCCCCGCCAACCTCGTCTACCCGGCGGTGGTCGCCCTGTTCCTCGTCCTGCACCTGAGCCTCAACTGGGGAGGGATCCTGCTGATGGCGCTCGGGTCCCAGTGGTACGTGCTGTTCAACGTCATCGCCGGCGCCTCGGCGGTCCCCTCGGACCTGCGGGAGGCGGTGAGCGCCTTCCGCCTGCCCCGCCGGGAGCGCTGGCGCGCCCTGTACCTGCCGGCGGTCGTGCCCGCCTACGTCACCGGGGGCATCACCGCGGCCGGCGGGGCGTGGAACGCTTCGATCGTCGCCGAGGTCGTCGACTACGGCCACCACCACCTGGTGGCCGCCGGCATCGGGGCCTACATCACCCAGGCGACGGCCCGAGGCGACTTCCCGGCGGTGTTCGTCGGGGTGGTGGTCATGTCGGTCTACGTCGTGGCGACCAACCGGCTCGTGTGGCGCCGCGCCTACCGGGTCGCCGAAGGGAGGTTCAGCCTGTGAAGGACCCTCGTGCCCTGCGAGCAACCCGGGCGCCGGACGCGACCCCCGGGACCGTCGAGCTGCTCGGCGCGGTCGGGCTCACCAAGGTGTTCACCAACCCGGCCGGCGAGCCGATGCCGGTCCTCGACGGGGTCGACCTGAGCCTCGGCGAGGGCGAGATCGTCGCCCTCCTCGGCCGCTCCGGGTCGGGCAAGTCCACCCTCCTGCGGATCCTCGCCGGCCTGGTCGCCCCGACCTCCGGCGAGGTCCGCTACAGGGGGCGGAAGCTGAGCGGCGCCAACCCCGGCGTGGCGATGGTGTTCCAGACCTTCGCCCTGCTGCCCTGGCTGACGGTCCTCGCCAACGTCGAGCTCGGACTGCGAGCCCGCGGCACGCCCCCCGAGGAGCGCCGCCAGCGCGCCCTCGAGGTCATCGACCTGATCGGCCTCGACGGCTTCGAGGGCGCCTACCCCAAGGAGCTGTCGGGCGGGATGCGCCAGCGGGTCGGCTTCGCCCGGGCGCTGGTCGTGCGACCCGACGCGCTGTTCATGGACGAGCCGTTCTCCGCGCTCGACGTGCTCACCGCCGAGAACCTGCGCGGCGAGCTGCTCCGGCTCTGGGACTCCGGGGAGTTCCCCACCAAGGCGGTGCTCGTCGTCACCCACAACATCGAAGAGGCCGTCCAGCTCGCCGACCGGATCCTCGTGCTGTCCTCCAACCCGGGCCGCATCAAAGCGGAGCTGCCCGTCGAGCTCCCCCGCCCCCGCGACCGCAACACCCCCGCCTACGGCCGGCTCGTCGACCACGTCTACGGGATCCTCACCGGCCGCGACGAGGCCGCCGTCGCGGCCGGCCCGGCGGCGAGCCGCGACGCCGGCACCCCCCTCACCCAGCCGCTGCCCGACGCATCGGTCGGCGGCCTCGCCGGCCTGCTCGAGATCGTCGCCGCCGGCGGCGGACGGGCCGACCTGCCCCAGCTGGCCGAGAAGCTCAGCTTCGAGGTGGACGACCTCGTCCCGCTCCTCGACGCCGCGGTCATGCTGCGCTTCGCCCACGTCCACGACGCGGACATCGAGCTCACCGAGGCCGGACGGGCGTTCGTCCTCGGCGACATCGACACCGCCAAGACGATCTTCGCCGACCACGCCGGCCGCTTCGCCCCGCTCGTGCGGACCATCACCGCCTCGCTGTCGGCGACCGACGACGGCACCTTGCGCGACGGCTTCTTCCTCGACCTGCTCCGCCGGCGCTTCACCCCCGAGGAGGCCCACCACCAGCTGGAGGTGGCCGTCGACTGGGGCCGCTACGCCGAGCTCTACGACTACGACACCGACAGCGGCCAGCTGCGCCTGGAGCGCTCGCCGGCGGCGGCCGTCCCGGCCGCGGACTAGCCGGCGGGCGGGCGGTCCGGCAGGGCGGGGCCG
>JAJZWW010000436.1 GCA_021846485.1 Actinomycetes bacterium | reverse complement strand
GACGAAGGGTCCGGTCCGCCCCTGCTGGGCGATCGTCGCCGCGACCATCCACTCGTCGAGGTGGCGCTCCGAGCAGGTGGCCAGGGTGAGGTGACGCACAGCCAACCAGTCGAGGAACGCTGCGGCTCCCTGGATGTTGACCCGGGCGGCACTGGCCTGAGCGGCGGTGACCGAGGCGGTCCGGGTCCGTTGGCGAAGGCGGCGCAGCACATGCCAGAGCGCGTAGCGGTGCAGCAGTTGGCGGTCGGCCGGGTCGGAGCGGGCCGCGACCGTCCGGGTGATCCACGCTCCGAGCTGGGCGAGGTGCTCATCGCGCACCGGCAACGCACCGGTGGCGACGAGCACGGCGCGCAGGTGGGCGAGCGTCTTGGTCGCGGGGAGCTCATCGAGCGCGGCGTGGGTGAGCGGGCGCTCTCCGCTGGCGATCTCGCCGAGCACGGTGGCAACGGTGCTGGAAGACACCCAGCGCAACGCGGTCGACGGTCGGCCGAGCCCATTGAGCGCCTGATAGAGCGTCTGGAGCTCGGGTCGGACGTGTCCGTCGGTTCCGGCGAACAGCGTGTCGAGGCGCTCGCCGAGACCACACCGAGCGCACCTGCGGGTGATGAGGCGCCCCGTCTCGCCGCACGACGGGCAGGTCTTCCACGCCGTCGGGTCTTGATCGGTGCAGGCCGCGCAGAGCGGCTGGGCGCGGGTTCCCGCCCGCAACGGGGCGACCTGCCCGCAGCGCGAGCACCTCGCCCAGGAACGAGCACAGGCGGAGCACCACGGGCGTCCCGTGATCGTCGAGGTGCGACAGGACGCCTCCCGGCCACAGACCGAGCAGATCGCCACCGTCTTCGGGAGGCACGCTTGGCACCTCGGCCCGTCGTCGCCCCGAGCAGCGACGCGCCGTCGACGCCGACAGCCGACGCACTCCTCCCGGTTGATCGGATCGTTGACCAGGCAGAACGGGCACAGCGGCCGACCCTCGGCGTCACGTGCAGCCGGCTCTCGGACGTCCCCGCACCGCGAGCACGCCACCGCGTGGGCGCGAGCGCAACAGTTCCGGCAGATCCGCAGCCCGTCCAGCTGCTTGGAGAGCGCCACGACTCGCCGACAGCGCGGGCAGGCCGGCCGCCGCACGACGGTGGCGCCGGCGGCCGAGAGCGCGTCGATCAGGCGCAGCACCATCGGGAACGGCGCCTCGGCGCCCTCGCCGGTGAGCAGCGCCGGGTGCTTCTCGAGCGCCCAGAGCAGTTTCTGCACGTGGGCGCCCTTGGTCACCGTGGCGGCGACCGCGGACCGCACCGCGTCGGGGCTCAGGCCGGGATCGACCGTGGTGACGAGCTCCACCAGCGCCACCACAGGATCGCCCGGATCTTGGTCCGGGCACTTGGCGCAGCGGGAGCGACCGTGCCGGTCCCGGAACGCCACCTGTCGCTCCTCGCCGCAGGCGGCGCAGAGCTGCGGACGGACGAAGCACGGCGAGCAGAACCACTCGGCCCCACGCCGCTGCATCGAGGCGATCTCCCGGTCGCACCCGGCGCAGCGTGGCGGTGCGATCGCGTCGCTCCCCGCGGCCCGGAGCGCAAGGAGGAGGTCCCCGACCACCCGGGGCGCAGGCGATCGCCCGGTGGTGAGGACCGAAGCGTCGGCGGCGAGCGCGAGCGCCAGCCGTCGCCGTTTGGCGCGCCCGCCGCCCACCTCCTCGAGGACCCGGCGCACCGTTGCCCCATCGAGAGACGGGTCGGCGATCTCGACGAGGGCGGCGATGGCGGCGAGCGGATCGAGCTGTGGTGAGGCGCTCACGTGATCCGGGCACGCTTGGGCCGGAGGGACCCGATGCCGGCCTGGCCGCCGGCCGTCGTGGTCCGCTTCTGCGCCTCCGGGGCGGCGACTGGCTCGATGAGGTCGGACATCTCACAGTCCAAGATGTCCAGCAGTGCCATGAGGATCTTCAGGCTGAGCCGCTCGGGCCGCTCCACCACCAGGCGGTAGACCTGGCTGGAAGAGAGCGTGATGCCGCGGGCGGCGAGCGGAGCGAGCAGGTCGGTCGTGGCGAACATCTCCCGGTCGGCCATCACCTGGCGCAGCTTCCAGCGGTAGTCCAGCTTGGCGGTCATCGACGATCCCTTCTCTTGCTAACCCGGCTGCGTGTCGAGAGCCGGGGACAGGGCCTTTCTCAGCGCGGTGTTCATGAAGTCCGAGCTCACGTGGGTGTAGATCGCGGTCGAGCTGTCGGCCTCGTGTCCCACCTGGCACTGGATGAACCGGCGGTCCAGGCCGTTCTCGGTGAGGTGGCTGACATAGGAGTGCCGGATCGAGTGCGGCACGAGTGCCTTCGGCAGTCCGAGCGCGTCGCGATAGGCGACGAAGCGGGCGTTGATCTCCGCGGGGCGCACCCGGCCGCCCCGCTCGGTCACCCACATCGCCGGGTGCTCTTCGCACCCGAAACGGGGCCGGACGTGCTCCACGTAGTCCGCCACCGCGTCGACCGCCCAGCCCATCACCGAGGCGACGTTGCGCCGCCGAGGTGGCTGGCCCCGCTTCGCCTTTCCGTAGCGGACGTGGACGGTCCCGTAGCGGCCGAGCTCGGGTGCGGCGGGATTGCGGCCCCAGTCGAGGAGGTCGAGCTTGGAGGTTTCGGTGCGCCGCAGCCCCCAGCCGTACATGACCTTGAAGATGGTGGCGTCCCGGTAGGCGGCGAGCACGCCCTTGCGCCCGGCGGCAACCGCTCGATCCACCTGGTCGTCCGCGTAGTCCAAGAAGCGCTGCATCTCTTCTCGACTGAACGGCCGCGCCTCGGGGTCGCCCTCGTAGTCGTTCAGGTGAGCGATCGTGTTCCACTCGTGGCAGATCGCGACGGGATGCATGCCAGCGCCGAAGATCTCCTCGCACGCCGGCCCCCACCCGTAGCGGGGATCGGTCAAGAACTCGCTGAAGAGGCGCAGGCTCACTTGGTAGCTGCGGACCGTCGAGGGAGCGAGATGGCGCTCGGCGATGAGCGACAACGTGAACTCCTCGACGTGGCCGGGCAGCCAGCCCCAGGGGTACTCGTTCGTGAACTCCATGAAGCGGCGCACGAGGTGCGCTCGCTCGACCATCGTGTCCTCACGCAGGCCCCGAGCGGTCTGCTGCGCCCGCCATCCCTGCAGCATTGCCTCGAACATCGCGTCCTCCGGGCGCAGCTGCGTGACTCCCGAGACGAGCTCCAGATGTGCCGCGCCGGCCAGGTCGACCCGTCCCAAAGCACCCTCCCGTTGAT
>JAJZWW010000013.1 GCA_021846485.1 Actinomycetes bacterium | reverse complement strand
GAGGCCTTGAACTCCCGACCGGAGCTCTCCTCGACCGCTTGCAACGACAGCCCCTGTTGACGACGGATGTGGCGCAGGCGGTTGCCGACGTCCCGGGCGTACGCGGGGGTGACGTCTTCTTCGTCCATGAGCTGCCTCCCTGAGGGCCTCCCGCCCGGGGCGAGCCCCCGCCGGGTCGGCTGGCCGACTTCCGTCGGACGCCTGGTCAACACTGAGGGTAGCCGACTGCGCCCGCCTTTCCGCAAGTGGTGGCCACATCCAGTGGTCGAAGGGGGCGCCGATCCAGAAATCGGCGACGGTCGCGAAGCGTGGCCTGCTCGGCGCCGGAGCTCAGGGCTCGGGCGGGCGTTGCAGGACGACGAGGTGGTGGCCCCGGAGGCGGACCACCTGGCGGGCGCGGTAGCGGGGTCCGGGGCCGGCCGGCGGCCCGGCCTGCGAGGTGTCGAGTGCGGTGGTCCAGGCCCTCCCCCAGCGGGGCCCGGGGAGGGTGAAGCCGAGGTCCTGGTCCCAGGCGTTGAACAGCAGGTAGAACGAGTCGTCGACGACCGGCTGGCCCGCCTCGTCGGGGTCGGGGATGGCGCCGCCGTTGAGCAGCACGCCCAGGCTCTTCGCGTACCCGACCCGCCAGTCGGTGTCGGTCATCTCCCGGCCGTCGGGCCGGAACCACCCGATGTCGGGCAGCTGCCCCCGCCCGGCCGTCCCCCGCAGCGGTCGGCCCTGGAAGAAGCGGCGCCGGCGGAACACCGGGTGGGCCCGCCGGATCGCCACCACCGCCCGGGTCCAGGCGAGCAGCTCGACGTCGGCGTGGCGCCAGTCGTACCAGGAGATGTCACTGTCCTGGCAGTAGGCGTTGTTGTTACCCCGCTGCGTGCGGCCGAGCTCGTCGCCGCCGAGGATCATGGGCACCCCCTGGGACAAGAGGAGGGTGGCGAGGAAGTTGCGGACCTGGCGGCGGCGCAGGGCGAGCACGCCGGGGTCGTCGGTGTCGCCCTCGGCCCCGCAGTTCCACGAGCGGTTGTCGTCGGTGCCGTCCCGGTCGTCCTCTCCGTTGGCCAGGTTGTGCTTGTGGTCGTAGGAGACCAGGTCCGCGAGGGTGAACCCGTCGTGGCAGGTGACGAAGTTGATGCTGGCGAACGGTCGCCGGCCGGTCGCCTCGTAGAGGTCGGAGCTGCCGGTGAGCCGCTCGGCCAGCTCACCGATCGACGCCCCGGCCTGGCGCCAGTAGTCGCGCACCGAGTCGCGGTACTTGCCGTTCCACTCCGACCAGAGCGGGGGGAAGTTGCCCACCTGGTAGCCGCCGTCGCCGAGGTCCCACGGCTCGGCGATGAGCTTCACCCGGTTGATCACCGGGTCCTGCTGGATGAGGTCGAAGAACGCCGACAGCCGGTCGACTTCGTGGAACTGCCGGGCGAGGGTGGCCGCCAGGTCGAAGCGGAACCCGTCGACGTGCATCTCGGTGACCCAGTAGCGCAACGAGTCCATGAGCAGCTGCAGGACGTGGGGGTGGCGCATGTTGAGGCTGTTGCCGGTCCCGGTGGTGTCGTGGTACATCCGCGGGTTGCCGTCGACGAGGCGGTAGTAGCTCGGGTTGTCGATGCCTCTCATCGACAGGAGAGGGCCGAGGTGGTTGCCCTCGGCGGTGTGGTTGTAGACCACGTCGAGGATCACCTCGATGCCGGCCGCGTGGAGGCCCCGGACCATGGACTTGAGCTCGTCGACGACCCGCTGGCCCGGCTGGGAGGCGTAGCCGCTGTGCGGGGCGAGGAAGGCGATCGAGTTGTAGCCCCAGTAGTTGCGCAGCCCGAGCGACACCAGCCGGTCGTCGTGGACGAAGTGGTGGACGGGCATGAGCTCCACCGCGGTCACCCCGAGGCGCCCGAAGTGCTCCACCAGCGCCGGGTGGGCCACACCCGCGTAGGTGCCCCGCAGCTCCGGCGGGACCTCGGGGTGGCGCCAGGTGAGGCCTTTCACGTGGGTCTCGTAGATGACGGTGTCGGCCCAGCGGGTCCGCGGGTGACGGTCGTCGCCCCAGTCGAAGGAGGGGTCGACGACGATCGCCTTGGGCATCGAGGCGGCCGAGTCGGTCGGGTCGGCGCTCAGGTCGTCGCCCCCGAGCGGGTAGGGGAACACCGGTTGGCCCCAGCAGACCTCCCCGTCGACCGCCATGGCGTAGGGGTCGAGGAGCAGCTTGGCCGGGTTGCAGCGCAGCCCGTCGTCGGGCCGGTAGGCGCCGTGCACCCGGTAGCCGTAGCGGCTGCCGGGCCCGACGCCCTCCAGGTAGCCGTGCCAGCAGTAGGCGTCGACCTCGGGGAGCCGGTAGCGCTGCTCGGCTCCGGCGTCGTCGAACAGGCACAGCTCGACCGCCTCGGCGACCTGGGAGTACAGGCAGAAGTTGGTCCCCGCGCCGTCCCAGCTGGCTCCGAGGGGAAAGGCCTCGCCGGGGGACATGCGATGTGACATGGGGGGCAAAGCTACCTGAGGGTCGCGGGTGGGCCGGTTGGTGGGGGTGTCGTCAACCCCACCAGAAGGCGGTGGCGACGATTGTGTAGAGCCCGACGAGGCCGACGCCTTCCACCCAGGTGTACTCGCCGTCGTAGACCACCGCGGTGACCACGACCATCGCCGCGCCCAGCGCGGCGACGAGCAGCGGGGGGAACACCAGGGTCAGTGGTGCCGGGGCCAGCAGCGGGCTGAGCAACACCAGGGCGGGGGTGAGCAGGAGGGCGATCTGCAGCGGGCTCGACAGGGTTGTCGACACCGCGTAGGCGGGTTTGGCCCGAAGGGCGAAGCGGACCCCCACCGCGTTCTCGACCGCGTTGGAGGCGATGGCGACGACGACCAGGCCGGTGAAGGTGGGGGTGAGCCCGAGGGCGTGGATGGCGGGGGTGAGGGCGGCGACGAACCAGTCCGAGACCGCGGCGGCCGCCCCGCTCGCGGCCAGGAGCACCGCCACCGGGGCGGCCAGTCCCGCTGGCGGCGTGCCGAACGGCGGCGCAGGCTCGCCTGGTGCGGCTCGGCCCCTTGCACGCCGGCGGAGCAGGAACAAGACGCTGCACGCGTACACGACCAGCAGGACCCCGGCGCAGACGTCGGACAGGACCCCGCTGTGGCTCGCGGCCGGTCCGGAGAGGTGGCCGGCGAGGGTGGGCACCAGGAGTGCCGCGGTGGCGAGGAGGAGCAGCGAGGCGTACAACCGGGGCTCTTCGGGGTCGAAGCGCTGGGTGCCGTGGCGCAACCCGCCGGCGACGAAGGCCGAGCCGAGCACCAGCAGACAGCTCCCGAGGATCGAGCCGACCAGGGCGGCGCGCACCACCTCGAGCAGCCCGCGGCGGAGGGCGAAGATCCCCACGAGAAGCTCGGGGACGTTGCCGAGGGTGGCCTGCAGAAGGCCGGTGCCCCCCGGTCCGACCCGCTCGCCGACGGCCTCGACCGACTCGCCGATGACCGCGGCGAGCGCCGCAAGGGCGGTCCCGGCGAGGGCGAAGCGCGCCGGGGACGGAGCCCCGAGGGCCACGGCCGTCCCGGCTCCCGCGCTGAGCGCGGCCCCGGCCGCGAGGCTCACCCGGAGGCTCCGGGTCAGGGCCGCGCGCATCGGAGCCGGGACGCTACCAAGCGCAGGTGCTGCAGCCCGGCGCCGAGCGAGCTGGTGGGGCGGCACGCCAGCTCCTGGGGGAAGGGCGCCAGCTCCCGGGGGCAGGCCGCAGCAACCCGGCCGGGTGTCCCGCCCGCCGGTCGGGGCCCGCCGGCGGGCCGCCCCGCCAGGTAGGAGGAGGGTTGGGGGCGGGCCCGGCGGGCAGCCGGGGAGGGGGACCCGGCAGGGTCATCTTCCCCCTGCTCCCTGAGAGCGGGCTGTGAGGCTCCTGAGCCGGACTGAATAGCTCTGCGGGTCGGCTGCCCGGGGCGCCTCGGGGAGGGACGGAGGGATGGGGTGTCCTCGGGAGGCGGCGCCCGGGATCGAACCGGGGTGGAGGGATTTGCAGTCCCTTGCCTGAACCACTCGGCCACGCCGCCGTGCTGAGCCACCCGATGCTAGCCCGGCAGTGAGGCTACGGCGATCTGGGATACTGGGTGGATGGTCCGAGCGGCACGAGGGACGCGCAGGAAGCAGCCCGAGCCCGAGCCCGCGCCCCGGCCGCCGGCCAAGGGCACCGCAGCGCGCGGGCGCATCGAGGCGCCCAAGCCGGCGGCGGACCCGGGGGAGGCCAAGGGCGGCGTGCGCCGCCGGGTCGGGGACCGGATCATGAAGATCGGCTTCCTCCGCCGCCGGTACGTGAAGCGGATGATCCGCTACATCGACAAGTCGAAGAACAAGGGCCGCCGCCTACCGCCCGAGATGCTCGAGCTGTCCCGGTTCCTCGCCCAGGTCCCGAGGGACCAGCGGGCTGAGAAGCTCGAGGAGGCGATCGTCGCCCAGCAGCAGGGGGCCGAGGCCTACAACCGGGACCTGCGGCGCGCGGCCGCCAACCAGCAGCGCCGGAGCGGCAAGGGGGCCGGCGGCTACCGGCCGGGGGCCCCGCCGCGCTCGGTGCAGCCCGGGCCTCGGCCCTCCAAGCGGCCGCGCTGACCCCGGCGGGAGCGCCTGAGCGCAGGGGCACCACCGGTAGGATCCGGTGGTGCGCGCCATCCTCGGCATCAACTGCTTCAGTCACGACACCTCCGCGGCGTTGATCGTCGACGGGCAGCTGGTCGGCTTCGCCGAAGAGGAGCGCTTCAACCGGGAGGTGCACACCAAGCGCTTCCCCCACCAGTCGATCGCCTCGGTGCTGCGCCTCGGGGGCGTCGGCATCGACGAGGTCGAGGCGGTGGCCTTCGCCTACCGTCCGGCGGACGACTTCCGCCGGGGGGCGGCGGACGCGCTGCGCCGCCGGGCGCCCAAGCGCCTGGCCGCCCAAGCCTACGTGGACGCCCGCCTCGCGGGCAAGCAGCGCCAGCTGCGGCGCTCCTGGGGATACCGCGGCCCGGTGGTCCACGTGGGCCACCATCTCGCCCACGCGGCGTCGAGTTTTTTCGCCAGCCCCTTCGAGGAGGCGGCGGTGCTGACCCTCGACCGCGGAGGGGACTTCTTGTCGACCACCACCAACGTGGGCCGGGGAAGCCACCTGGAGGTGCTCACCGAGGTGCACAACCCTCACTCTCTAGGTGAGGTGTACACTGCGATCACCCAGTTCCTGGGGTTCTTACCCAACGACGAGGGCAAGGTGATGGGCCTCGCCCCGTATGGGAGCAACAAGTACACCGAGGAACTGCGCGACCTGGTCCGGCTCGACCCGGACGGGACCTTCGAGGTCGACTTCCGCTGGTTCGGCTACCAGGTCGAGGGTCCCCCCATGTCTGGAGCTTTCGTCGAGCGTTATGGTCCGCCGAGAGTGCCGGAGTCGGAGATCACCGACCGGGACAAGGACCTCGCCCACGCGCTCCAGGACCTGACCGAGGAGGCCGCCCTCCACGTCGCCCGGCACCTGCGGCGCTCCTCGGGGAGCCCCCGGCTGTGCTTGGCGGGCGGGCTGGCGCTCAACTCGGTGATGAACACCCGCCTGCTGCAGGAGGCTGGCTTCGAGGAGGTGTTCATCCAGCCCGCGGCGGGCGACGCCGGCAACGCAGTCGGGGCCGCCCTGTGGGTCTGGCACGAGAGCCTCGGCCAGCCGCGCAGCTGGGAGATGTCCCACGCCTTTTGCGGCGAGGCGTGGAGCGACGCCGACTGCGAGGCTGCCCTCCGGCGCTCGGGGATGGTCTTCTCCCGGGTCGGCGACCCCGCCGACGCGGCGGCTGCCCGCCTCGCCGAGGGGAAGGTCGTCGGGTGGTTCCAGGGCAGGGCCGAGGCCGGGCCCCGGGCGCTCGGCGCCCGTTCGATCCTCGCCGACCCCCGGCGGGCCGAGATGCGCGACGTGGTCAACGAGAGGGTCAAGCGCAGGGAGTGGTTCAGGCCGTTCGCCCCGAGCGTGCTGCACGAGCGGGGCGGCGAGTACTTCGAGGGCTACAGCCCGAGCCCGTTCATGCTGCTGGTCCTGCCGGTCCGGGCCTCCAAGCAGTCGGAGATCCCCGCGGTCTGCCACGTCGACGGGACCGGGCGGGTCCAGAGCGTGACCGCCGGCGCCAACCCCGGCTTCCACCGGCTGATCGAGCGCTTCGGGGAGCTCACCGGCGTGCCGGTGGTGCTCAACACGAGCTTCAACCTCCGAGGCGAGCCGATGGTCCACCGCCCCGGCGAGGCGGTCGCCGACTTCCGCCGCTCGGCGATGGACGCTTTGGTCCTCGGACCCTTCGTTGCCGACAAGGCGTAGGGCTCAGCCAGCCCGGCGGCCGTGCCGCCCACCACCCCGCTCCAGATCCCAGCCCGCCGTCGCGGACGGCGAACGCGCGCAGCCAGTGTGCGCCGGCGTCGACGTTCCAGCTGCAGCGTCCGACGGGTAGCGTCCTCGGGTGCCGAGCTCCGCCGACCACACCGGCCGTCGCGCCCCGGTGGCCACGTACCGGGTGCAGCTGCACGCCGGGTTCGACTTCGACGCCGCGGCCGGCATCGCCGGCTATCTCGGCAGGCTCGGGGTGAGCCACTTGTACCTCTCGCCGATCCTGCAGGCCGCGGCGGGGAGCACCCACGGCTACGACGTCGTCGATCCCACCCGGGTCAACCGGGAGCTGGGGGGCGAGGAGGGTTACGCCCGGCTCTGCGAGGCGCTCGGCGACGCCGGCCTCGGCCAGCTGCTCGACGTGGTGCCCAACCACATGGCGATCACCGGCCCCGACAACCGCTGGTGGTGGGACGTGCTGAGGCTGGGCCGCTCGAGCCGCTACGCCGGGTACTTCGACGTGGACTGGGACTCGCCCGAGGTCCACCTGCGCGACACGGTCCTTTTGCCCGTGCTCGGGGATCACTACGGCCGCGAGCTGGAAGCCGGTCACCTCCTCGTCGCCAGGGAAGGCGAGGACTTTTCCGTCCGCTACTTCGATCACTCCTATCCCCTGGACCCGGCGACGCTCGGCCCGGTCCTCGCCGGGGCCGCGGCCCGCGTCGACGACGAGGAGGGCCGCGTCGAGCTGGAGCGGCTGGCCGGGACCGCCTCCCGGGTCCCACCGGTCGGGCCCGACCCCGACGGGCAGGTCGAGCGGCGGGGGCAGGTCCAGGAGCTGACCGGCCGCCTGCGGGAGCTGCTCGCCGGGCGGGAGGACGCCGGCGCAGCACTCGACGGCGAGCTCGCCTGCTGGAACGCCGACCCCGACCGGCTGGACGGGCTGCTGGACGCGCAGCACTACCGCCTGGCGTGGTGGCGCAGCGGGGGCGAGAACCTCGACTACCGGAGGTTCTTCGACATCAACGACCTGGCGGCGCTGCGCGTCGAGCAGCCGGCAGTCTTCGCCGACAGCCACCGCCTGGTGCTCGACTGGCTGGGGTCCGGCGTGCTCGACGGGCTGCGCATCGACCACGTCGACGGCCTGCTCGAGCCCCGCCGGTACCTGCAGCGCCTCGCCGAGGCCGCCCCGGAGGCCTGGGTGGTGGTCGAGAAGATCCTGGAGGGCGACGAGCGGCTTCCCGAGGACTGGTCGGTCGCCGGGACCACCGGTTACGACTGGCTCAACCGGGTCGGCGACGTGCTCACCTTCCGGGCGGGCTGGGAGCGGCTGGTCGGTGCCTACGGGGCGTGGACCGGGGTCTCCGACCGGCTGGAGGCGGTGGTCCACACCGCCAAGTGGGAGGTGCTGGACGGCCCGCTCGCCTCGGACCTGAGCCGCCTGGTCGCCCGCCTCGCCGAGGTCTGCGAGCGCCACCGCCGGCATCGGGACCACACCCGGCGTGACCTGCGCGAGGCGCTCGGGGAGGTGGCGGCCTGCTTCCCGGTGTACCGCACCTACGTGGCGCCCGCCGCCGGCGACCCGGACGTCGATCCGGCCGGCGACCCGGACGTCGATCCGGCCGGCGGCCGGCCGGTTCCCTGCCTGGAGGCGACCGCCGGCGACGTCGCAGTGGTCGAGGGTGCTGTCCTGGAGGCGGGGATGAGGCGAGCCGAGCTGGACCCGGACCTCCTCGGGCTGGTACGTGACGTGCTGCTCGGGCGGGTGGCCGGCCAGACCGAGACCGAAGTGGCCCTGCGATTCCAGCAGCTGACCGGGCCGGTGATGGCCAAGGCGGTCGAGGACACCGCGTTCTACCGGTGGATGCCGCTGCTCGCCCGCAACGAGGTCGGGGGGGACCCGGGTCGTCTCGACGACAGCCGGGAGAGGTTCCACGCGGCGTGCGCCGCGGCGGCCGTCAGGTGCCCCCGGGGCCTGCTCGGCCTGTCCACCCACGACACCAAGCGCAGCGAGGACGTGCGGGCACGCCTGTCGGTCCTGGCCGAGATGCCCGAAGAGTGGGCGGCGGCGGTCGAGGAGTGGTGGTCGGCGTGCGCGGGGGCCTCGGCCCCCCTGATGCCGGACCGCAACACCGCGTGGCTCATCGCCCAGACCCTCGTCGGGGCCTGGCCGCTCGACGGGGACCGGATGGCCGCCTACGTGGAGAAGGCCACCAGGGAGGCCAAGCAGCACACCTCCTGGACCGACCCCGACCCGGTCTACGACGAGGCGGTGGCGGCCTTCTCCCGAGCCGCGGTAGAAGACAGCCCGGCGCGCCGGGTACTGCTCGGCGTGGTGGGCGCGGTGACCGCTCCGGGCCGGGCGGTGTCCCTGGCGCAGAAGCTGCTGACCCTGTTCGCCCCGGGGGTGCCCGACTTGTACCAGGGAAGCGAGCTCTGGGACCTGTCGTTGGTCGACCCGGACAACCGCCGACCGGTCGACTACGAGCGCCGCCGGGACCTGCTGGAGTCGCTCGAGGGCGACGAGCAAGCGGCCCGGGTGTCGGTCCTCGCCGCCTGGGCCTCCGGAGACGAGGAGGGCCTCGCCAAGCTGTGGGTGGTCCGCCAGGCGCTGGTGCTGCGGGCCGCGCACCCCGGTTGGTTCTCCCCGGATGCCGCCGGGGACTGGGAGCCGCTCGCGTCCCGGGGGGTGGCGGCCGACCACCTGGTCGCCGCCCGGAGGGGTGGTGCGCTGGCGATCACCACCCGGTGGCCGCTGCGCCTCGAGCGAGCCGGGGGCTGGCGCGACACCGTGCTCGACCTGCCGGTCGGGGTGTTCGCCGACCGCCTCGCCGGGGGGAGCTGGGAGGGGGAGGTGCCCGTCGGGGACCTGCTCTCGGCCCTCCCGGTGGCCCTGCTCGTCGACGAGGCGGGGGTGTGGGCGTGACCCGGCTGCGCGTGTGGGCGCCGGGCAAGAGCCGGGTCGAAGCCGTCCTCGACGACGGGCGCCGGCCGATGGCGTCGCGCGGGGGTGGGTGGTGGGAGCTCGACTCGGGCGAGGTGGTGGGCGGGACCCGGTACTACTTCTCGCTCGACGGGGGACCGCCGCGCCCCGACCCGCGCTCGTCGTGGCAGCCCGACGGTGTCGAAGGGCCCTCCGCGGTGGTCGACCACGCAGCCCACGACTGGGCGGACGGCGCTTGGAGGGGCGCCCACCTGCCCTCCGCGGTGCTCTACGAGCTGCACGTCGGGACCTTCGGCGAGGCGGGGACCTTCGACGGCGCCGTCGAGCACCTCGACGAGCTGGTGGACCTCGGAGTCGACGCGGTGGAGCTGCTGCCGGTGGCCGAGTTCGGAGGGTCGCGCGGCTGGGGCTACGACGGCGTCGCGCTCTACGCCCCGCACCACGCCTACGGGGGCCCCGCGGGCCTGAAGCGCCTGGTCGACGCATGCCATCTCCGGGGCCTCGCGGTCGTTCTCGACGTCGTCTACAACCACCTCGGCCCAGCGGGCAACTACCTGGCCGAGTACGGCCCGTACTTCACCGACCGCTACCGGACCCCGTGGGGCTCGGCGGTGAACTTCGACGGGCCGGGCAGCGACGAGGTCCGCTGCTTCGTGCTCGACAACGTCCGCCAGTGGTTCGCCGACTACCACTTCGACGGCCTGCGCCTCGACGCAGTGCACGCGATATTCGACGGGGGGGCGCTGCACATCCTGGAGGAGGTCGCCGAGGTGGCCCGGGAGGTGGCCGACGCCACGGGTCAGCCGCGCTGGGTGGTCGCCGAGAGCGACCTCAACGATCCCCGGCTGGTCCGCTGCCCAGAGGCCGGCGGGTACGGGCTCGACGCCAGCTGGTCCGACGACTTCCACCACGCGCTGCACGCCGTGCTCACCGGCGAGCGGGCCGGCTACTACGCCGACTTCGGCTCGCTGGGCCAGCTGGCCCGGGCGCTGCGGCAGGTGTACGTCTTCGGACGGGACTGGTCCCCGCTTCGTGGCCGGCACCACGGGCGCCGGGTGGGGGACCTGCCCGGCAACCGCTTCGTCGGGTACCTGCAGAACCACGATCAGGTCGGCAACCGGGCGACGGGGGAGCGCTCCGGCGCGTTGATGTCCCCGGGCAGGCTCCGGGTCGCGGCTGCGTTGGTGCTGCTGGCCCCGTTCGTCCCGATGCTGTTCCAGGGGGAGGAGTGGGGCGCTTCCACGCCGTGGCAGTACTTCACCGACCACCAGGACCCCGCCCTGGGGCGGGCGGTGCGCGAGGGGAGGCGGCGGGAGTTCGCCGCGTTCGGCTGGGACCCCGAGGAGGTCCCCGACCCCCAGGACCCGGCCACCTGGCGGCGTTCGCGACTGGACTGGTCCGAGCGCGCCCGCTCTCCCCACCAGGAGCTGCTCGCCTGGCACCGGGCGCTCGTCGGGCTGCGCCGCGCCCGACCCGAGCTGCGCAGCGGCGACCGCTCCCGGGTGCGGGTCGAGTGGTCCGAGGAGGACCGCTGGCTGGTCCTGTGGCGCGACCGGACGGCGGTCGCGGTCAACCTCGCCGAGCGGGCCCAGGCGCTGCCGACGCCGGGAGCCGACCGGGTGCTGATCGCCTCGGAGGACCGGGGTGTCACGCTCGGCGCCGGCACGGTGGGCCTGCCGCCCGACGCGGTCGCGGTGGTCGCGCCGGCGGGCTAGGGGCGGGACCGGCGGTGGCGGGTCCCGCCGGTGGCGTCGCCCGCCCCTCGTCGAGGGCACGTCTGGAGAGGACCCCTCCCGGTGACCACCGGGGGCGGGGTGCCCGGGCCGGCGTGGTAGCGTCTTGCGCTCCGGGCGTATAGCTCAGTTGGTTAGAGCGCATGCATGACGCGCATGAGGTCGGGGGTTCGATTCCCTCTACGCCCACTCACTCGACTCGGCTCACCCACCAGCCGGCCGGCCAGCGCCAGCCAGCCCAACCCATCCAACCACCGTCACCCGCCCGCAGGTGTAGTACGGCGCGAACCCGGTTGGGCGACGCGGGCCGTCACAAACCCTATCCCCGGACCGTCACGGTCCATGCCGCGAGATCGTTCGAGAACCTGCCGGAGGAGCGGGAGCACGGCCCGGTCCTTCTCCCGTCCCGCGGCCTCCTTCGACCGGATCACGTCAGCAAGCGCGGCGACCGAGACCTCGAGGGCATCGGTGAGCCGCTCCCGGGTTGCACCCCGGTGGAGGTCGTCGTAGCCCCGGGTGCCGTCGGGGAGAGGGGCGATGTCGAGGTGCCCGTACTTGGTCGTGTAGGTCCACGTAGTCCCTTGATCGAAGGAGCGCTCGCCCAACGGCACCTCGATGGGGCACTCGAGGTCGGGGACGCGCAACTTCGCCTCGAGCTCCCTGAGTGCAGCGGCCAGCCTGACGAAGTTGTCACGGCTCCTTGCGGGGGTCACGTCGACGTCACGAGTGATGTACGGGGAGCCGCGCAGCTCAGCCGCGAGGCCACCGATGATGACGTAGCGAACCTCGTGGCGCTCGAGAACCTCGAGAATGTGCTCCGGATCGTACGGAACCGGGTCAGCCATGTCCGATCCGGCGTGGTTCGTCGAGCTGCTCGTGGAACCGGACGCGCGTCATGAGATCGGCAAAGCGTTGCGCAGGCGTCATCTGGAGATGCTCGTCGATGACGACGGCACGCGAGGCGTCAAGTGTCGACAGGTGAAAGCCAAGTTCGAGGCCGCAGGCCTGCAGGACCCAGCGTACAGTATCTCAGGTGCCCGAGGACCACTCCCGCCGGCGTAGCTCGTAGAGCGCCACCGCCGTGGCGGTGGCGACGTTGAGCGACCCGACCCGCCCGAGCTGGGGCACGAACGCCACCGCCTCGCAGGCTGCGAGCGTGGCCCCGGGGATCCCGTGGTCCTCGTGGCCGACCACCAGGCACACGTCCCCGGCGACCTCCAGCTCGTGGAGGGGAACCGCTCGGTCGGCCAGCTCGAGGCCGACCACGCGGTAGCCGTCGGCGGCGGCGGCCGCCGCGGCGTCGGCTCCCCGCTCGAAGCTCGTCCAGGACAAGTAGCGCTCGGTGCCCATCGAGGCGCGCCCGACGCGGGAGTGCGCCGGCGAGACGGCGCCGCCGGCGAGATAGAGGTGCTCGATCCGCAGCGCGGCGGCGGTCCGCACGATGGAGCCGACGTTGAACGGGCTCGACACCCCGTCGAGCAGCAGTGCGACGCGGTGGCGGTCCCGTCGGTTCCACTCCCGGTGCAGGCGCTTCAGCTCGGTCGGCCCCAGCTGCTTCACCGCGCCGGCCCGACCTGCAGGACCCGGTACCCTTGCTTGGAGGCCACCCGACGGACCGGCCAGCCCGAAGCCGTGAGCCACGCCGCGAGGCTGTCGGCCCCCAGGTGGCGCTGGACGACCAGCCAGGCACAGGCACCCGGCGCGAGCCGGCCGGTCCAGGTCGCCAGCATGTTGTGGAGGGCCTCTTTGCCGATCCTGATCGGGGGGTTGGACCACAGCCCGGCGAAGCGCACCCCGGGGTCGACTTCGGCGGGGTCGAGCACCCGGAGGTTGGTGAGGCCGAGGGCGGCGGCGTTGGCCGTGGCGAGCTGGCGGGCGCGGCGGTTGACGTCCAGCGCCCACACGGTCGCCCCCGGGGCGCGGCGAGCGAGGGTGCAGGCGATCGGGCCGTAGCCGCAGCCGAGGTCGAGCAGGTTGCCGGCCGCCGGGGGGTCGGGCGCGGCCCGCAGCAGCGCGAGGGTCCCGGGGTCGACCCGCCCGGCGGAGAACACGCCCCGGTCGACGGTCAGCTCCACCCGGGCGTCGGGCAGGGTCAGCTCGACGGTGCCCAGGCGGGACGCGACCGCCGGATCGGGGTCGAAGTACTGGGCGGCCACTCCACGGGGAGGGTAGCGGGGCAGATGGGGTCGGCCGGTAGCCTGGTCCGCGATGGAGCAGACGGCCGGGCATCCGGCACTTCGAGCAGCCCAGGGACCCGGCGCGGCGGCGGGGGCCTGACCCTGCGGGTTGCCTTCCTCGGCACTCCCGCCGACGCGGTGCCGGCGCTCGAGGGCCTGGTCGCGGCGGACCACGAGGTGGCGCTGGTGGTCACCCGGCCCGACGCGCGCCGCTCCCGGCGCTCGGCGCCGGAGCCGAGCCCGGTGAAGGTCGCGGCCGCCCGGCTCGGCCTGCGGTTGGCGGAGGACCCCGGAGAGGTGACGGGCGCCGGGGTCGAGCTCGGGGTGGTGGTCGCCTACGGGAGGCTGCTGCGGCCCCCGCTGCTCGGGGGGGTGCCGCTCGTCAACGTGCACTTCTCGCTCCTGCCCCGCTGGCGGGGAGCGGCGCCGGTGGAGCGGGCCATCCTGGCGGGGGACACGTGCAGCGGCGTGTGCCTGATGGAGGTCGTCGAGCAGCTCGACGCCGGGCCGCTGTACCGCCGGGTGCCGACGCCGATCGGCCCGGAGGAGACCGCCGCAGAGCTCCGGGCCCGCCTGGCGGGGATGGGGGGCGAGGTGCTCGTCGCGGCCCTCGAGGAGGGTCTGGGGGAGCCGGCGCCCCAGGAGGGGGAGGTGACGTACGCGGCGAAGCTGGCCCCGGAGGAGCGTCGCTTGGATTGGGCGCGGGCCGCGGAGGAGCTGGTGGCGGTGGTGCGGGTCGGCCGGGCTTGGACGACGGTCGAGGGGAAACGCCTCCTCGTGCTCGACGCACGGGCGGAGCACGGCTGCGGCCGGGGGGTGCCGGGGGATCTCGACGGGACGGCGGTCACGACCGGCAGCGGGAGGTTCCGGCTGGTGCGGGTCCAGCCCGAGGGCCGGCCGCCGCTGGACGCCGCGGCCTGGCTCCGGGGGGCGCGCGACGTCACCAGGCTCGGTTCGTGAGCCGCCCTGCCGGTCCTGGAGGGGATGGACGCTCCACCCGGGCGGCAGGCGTCGGCAGGGCCGGGGTCGGAGGCTCCCGCAGGCCTCGGCGCCCGCCCGCCGGCGTCCCGGTGGCGCCGAGCGCCCGGGGGGTCGCTCTTCGTGCCCTGGTGGAGGTCGGCGCCGGCGGCCGGGCGAACGCGGTGCTCGCCCGGTTGCTCGACGGCTGTGGGCTCGACCGACGCGACCGGGCCCTTGCCACCGAGCTGGTCTACGGCACCTGCCGGATGCAGCGGGCCTGCGACTGGCTGGTGGACCGCCACGCCCGGGGGCGCACCGAGCCCGACGTGCGGGCGGCGCTACGCCTCGGCGCGTACCAGCTCGGCTGGACCAGGGTGCCGCGCCACGCGGCGGTGGCGGCCACGGTGGACGAGGTGCCCGGCCCGGGGCGCTCGGTGGTGAACGCGGTGCTCCGCCGGGTCGCCGACGACCTGGGGCGCGGACCGGTCCGCTGGCCCGACCCGGCGACCGCTCTGAGCTACCCCGACTGGATCGTGGCCCGCCTCGGCGCCGACCTCGGGCCCGGCCCGGCACGCGCCGCGCTCGAGGCGATGAACGTCCCCGCCGTCGTCACCGAGCGCCCCGACGGCTACGCCCAGGACCCGGCCAGCCAGATGGTCGCCGCCCACGTCGGCGCCCGACCGGGCGAGCGGGTCGCCGATCTCTGCGCAGCGCCCGGCGGCAAGGCCACCGCCCTCGCCGCGGCCGGTGCTCGGGTGGTCGCCGTCGAGGTCGACCCCGACCGGGCGGGGGTCCTCGCGGGTAACGCCCGGCGCCACGGCGCGGGGCGGGTGGCGACGGTCGTCGGCGACGCCGCCTGCCCGCCGCTCGCCCCGGGCCGCTTCGACCGGGTGCTCGTCGACGCCCCCTGCTCGGGGCTCGGGGTGCTGCGCCGCCGCCCGGACGCCCGCTGGCGGGTCCGGCCCGCGGACATCCCCCGTCTGGCGGCGCTCCAGCGGCGCCTCCTCGACGCCGCGATGGCGCTGGTGTGCCCCGGTGGGGTTCTCGCCTACAGCGTGTGCACCCTGGCGCGGGAGGAGACCGCGGGCGTCGACCGGTGGCTCGCGGAGGCCCACCCCGACCTGGTGCCCCTGCCGCCACCCGGCGCGCCGTGGGTGCCCGCCGGCAGGGGAGGGCTGCTCCTCCCGCAGGCGGCGGGCAGCGACGGGATGTTCGTCGTCGTCCTGCGCCGCCCGGCGTAGGCTCGGCGAGCGTGATCCGCATGGCGCCCTCGCTGCTGTCCGCCGACTTCGCCGCACTCGGGCGGGAGATCGAGCGGGTCGCTCCCGAGGCGGACTGGCTGCACCTCGACGTGATGGACGGCCACTTCGTGCCCAACCTGACGATCGGCCCGCCGGTGGTGGCGGCGATCCGCCGCCGCAGCGAGCTGTACCTCGACTGCCACCTGATGATGACCAACCCCGGCGACTACCTGGAGGCGTTCCGCCGGGCGGGCGCGGACTCCTGCACCGTCCACGTCGAGGTGGGCGGCACCTCGGAGCTGCTCGACGCCCTCCGGGAGTGCCAGCTCGGCGTCGGCTTGGCGCTCAACCCGGAGACGCCCTTCGAAGCGGTCGATCCCTGGCTGGAGCGGATCGACCTGCTGTTGGTGATGACCGTGCGCCCCGGCTTCGGCGGCCAGAGCTTCATGGCCGAGGTGCTGCCGAAGATCGAGGCCGCGTCCCGGGCGATCGCCGAGCGCCGGCTGCCGGTGGTCGTCGAGGTCGACGGGGGCATCGACGCCACCACCGCCGGCCGGGTTGCCGCCGCCGGGGCCCGGATGCTGGTGGCCGGCAGCGCCATCTTCGGCGCCGACGACCCGGCTGCTGCGGCTGCCGCGATCCGCCGGGCGGCAGATCGCGAGGCCGCGTGAGCCGTCACCAGGCCAAGGTGGTGACCGTCTCCGACGGGGTGGTCGCCGGCACCCGCGAGGACCGCTCGGGAGCGGCTCTCGCCGCGGCGCTGGAAGAAGCCGGATTCGATGTGGTCGAGCGCAGCGTGGTCCCCGACGGGGTGGCGTCGGTGGCCGGCGAGCTGGCCCGGGTCAGCGCCTCTTTCGCCGGGCTGGTCGTGACCACCGGGGGCACCGGCTTCTCACCCCGGGACCACACCCCGGAGGGAACCCAGGAGATCATCGAGCGTGACGCCCCCGGGCTGGCCGAGGCCATGCGCCTGGTCAACCCCCTCGGGAGGCTGTCGCGGGGCGTCGCGGGGATCCGCGGCCGCGCGGTGGTGATCAACACCCCCGGCTCGCCGGCCGGGGCGGTCGAGTGCTTCCGGGCGGTCGCCGACGTGCTGCCCCACGCCCTGGAGCTGCTCTCGGACGAGCCGACCAGCCACCCGTGACGCCCGACGAGGCGGCGATGGCCGAGGCCGTCGGCCTCGGCCGCTCGGTGCGCCGCCGCAGCTCCCCCAACCCCTGGGTGGGGTGCGTGGTCGTCCCGGACGGAGGCGGGCCGGCGTTCGAAGGGGCGACCGAGCCGCCCGGCGGGCGCCACGCCGAGGCCGTCGCCCTCGCCCTGGCCGGGGAGGCGGCCCGGGGAGCCACCGTCTACGTGAGCTTGGAGCCGTGCGCCCACCACGGGCGGACTCCGCCGTGCGCCGACGCCCTGGTCGCCGCCGGTGTCGCCCGGGTGGTGGTAGCCACCGAGGACCCCGACTTGCGGGTCTCCGGCCGGGGGATCGAGCGATTGCGCGCGGCGGGGATCGACGTCGAGGTGGGCGTAGGACGGGCCGGGGCGGAGGAACTGCTCGCGCCCTACCTGAAGCAGCGCCGGACCGGCCGGCCCTGGGTGGTCCTCAAGCTGGCCGCGACCCTCGACGGTCGCACCGCGGCGCCCGACGGGACCAGCCGGTGGATCACCGGGCCGGCGGCCCGGGCCGACGTGCACGCCCTGCGGGCAGAGAGCGACGCGGTCGCCGTCGGGGCGGGCACCGTCCGCTCGGACGACCCGTCGCTCACCGTGCGCGATGTCGAGGGGCGCGATCCGCTCCGGGTGGTGCTCGGTCGGGTCCCGCCGGGCGCGGCGGTCGCGCCCGCGTTGGAGCACGTCGGGCCCCTGGAGGACCTGCTCGACGAGCTCGGTCGCCGGGAGGTGCTCCAGCTGCTGGTCGAGGGGGGGCCGGAGGTGGC
This sequence comes from Actinomycetes bacterium, assembly GCA_021846485.1. Taxonomy (GTDB): domain Bacteria; phylum Actinomycetota; class Acidimicrobiia; order Acidimicrobiales; family Palsa-688; genus JAKAQB01. The sequence continues at coordinate 1,841 of JAJZWW010000013.1, read as the reverse complement.
GCACTCGTTCCACGCGGCCGGGCTGGTCGACCGCTACGTGGTCTACGTCGCCCCCGCGTTGCTCGGCGGCGACGACGGGAGCCCGCTGCTGCGGGGGCCGGGCGCGCCGAGCATGGCCGACGTCTGGCGGGGTCGCCTGGGCGAGGTGAGGGTCCTCGGCGGGGATGTCCGCATCGACGTGCTCGCCAGGTAGCGTTCCGGCGGTGTTCACCGGGATCGTCGAGGAGGTCGGCCGGGTGAGGGCGGTCGAGCCCGGGCGGTCGGCCACCCGCTTGGCGTTCGACGCGCCAGCGGTCGCTGCCGGCCTCGCCGTCGGCGAGTCGGTCGCCGTCGACGGGGCGTGCCTCACCGTCGTCGACTCGGGAGAGGGGTGGTGGGGTGCCGACGCGGTCGCGGAGACGCTCGGGCGTACGACCCTCGGTCGGTTGCGCGCCGGGGACGCCGTCAACCTGGAGCGCCCGGTACGGGCCGGGTCGTCCCTCGGGGGCCACCTGGTCCAGGGCCACGTCGACGGGGTCGGCAAGGTCGTCACCCCGGCACCGGGCCTGGTGGTGCGGGCGCCCGAGGGCCTGGCCCGCTACCTGGTGCCCAAGGGATCGGTGACCGTGGACGGTTGCAGCCTCACCGTCGTGGAGTCCACCGGCGACACGTTCTCGGTCGCCCTGATCCCCCACACCGTGGCGGTCACTACCCTTGGGCGCAAGACGGCCGGGGACGCCGTCAACCTGGAGGCCGACGTGATCGCCAAGTACGTGGAGCGCCTGCTCGCCGCCGGCGCTCCGAGCCCCTATCGGGCGGTGGGCTGATGGCGGCCGCCACCATCGAGGAGGCCGTGGAGGCGATCGGCCGGGGCGAGGCGGTCGTGGTGGTCGACGACGAGGACCGGGAGAACGAGGGGGACCTGATCGTCGCCGCGGCCCATGCCACCCCCGAGCTGATGGCCTTCTTCGTCCGGCACACCTCGGGGTTGATCTGCGCGTCGGTCACCGACGAGCGGGCCGACGAGCTCGACCTGCCGCTCATGGTGGCCCGCAACACCGAGTCGCAGCGCACCGCGTTCACCGTCACCGTCGACTACCGCCACGGGACGACGACGGGGATCTCCGCCGCGGACCGCTCGGCTACGGCGCGGGCGCTGGTCGACCCGGCTGCCACGCCGGCGGACTTCAACCGCCCGGGGCACCTGCACGTGCTGCGGTCCCGCAAGGGTGGCGTGCTCAAGCGCGCCGGGCACACCGAGGCGGCCGTCGACCTGGCCCGCATGGCCGGCTTGCCGCCTGCCGGGGTGCTCTGCGAGGTGGTGAGCGCCGACCGCCTGTCGATGGCCCGGCGCCCCGAGCTCGAGGCCTTTTCCCAAGAGCACGGTTTGAAGCTCGTGACCATCGCCGACCTGGTCCGCCACCGGCGGCGCACCGAGCGGCTCGTCCAGCGGGTGGCGTCGGCCCGGATCCCCACCGAGTTCGGCGAGTTCGACTGCGTCGCCTACAAGAGCGAGCTCGACGTCGAGACCCACCTGGCCCTCGTGCGGGGCCAGCCGGCGGGTACTGACGACGTGCTCGTCCGGGTGCACAGCGAGTGCTTGACCGGCGACGTGTTCGGCTCCCGGCGCTGCGACTGCGGAGCCCAGCTCCGCCAGGCGATGCGGATGATCGCCGACGAGGGCTCGGGCGTGGTCGTGTACCTGAGGGGCCACGAGGGCCGGGGGATCGGCATCGCCAGCAAGCTCGACGCCTACCAGCTCCAAGACGGCGGGCTCGACACGGTGGACGCCAACGTCCACCTCGGCCTGCCCGTCGACAGCCGGGAGTACGGCATCGGGGCCCAGATCCTCGTCGACCTCG
>JAJZWW010000435.1 GCA_021846485.1 Actinomycetes bacterium | reverse complement strand
CGGACCGTCTCCCGGGTCGTCGGAGGTGAGGTTGTCCGGGAGGCGCTCGCCTTCTTCACCGCGTTCGAGGGCATGGAGCAGGGGTTCCGGGACCGGACCCAGCGGGTGGAGGAGCTGCTGCACTCGCCGTCCACGGCCTTCGTGCTGGTGGCCACGCCCCGTGCCGGGGCGACCGCCGAGGCGGTCTACTTCGCGGAGCGTCTCGCCAACTCCGGAAAGCGGGTGGCGGCCGTGGTGGAGAACCGGACCCTCCCCCGCTTCGGCGTCCCGGAGGACCTGCTGTCGGGGAAAGGCGCCCCCGATCGCCGGTCGAGCGGTTACGGGGCGCTGCTGGCCAACGCCGGCGAGCTGGACCGGGCCTCGAAGGACGAGAACCACCACATCGAGTGGCTCGCGGCTCGGGTGCCGGAGGCCATCGTCGCCCGGGTGCCGATGATCCCCGGTGAGGTCCACGATCTCGCCGGCCTGCTCCAGGTGGCCGACTGCCTGTTCCCGCCGGCCGGGTAGCGAACCCGCGCTGGTGGCTGCTCAGGACCCCGCCTGGGCCTCCCCGTCGCCCTCCGGCTCCTCGCGCTCGTCGAGCACGGCGATGGCCTCCTCGACGGTCTCGGTGACCGTCACGATCCGGTCGAACCCGGTGGTCCGCAACAGCCGCACGAGGGCTGGCCGGTTGCAGGACACAGCTACGTCACCGCCCAGCTCCCGGGCCCGACGGATCCCGCCTATCAGGGCCCCGAGCCCGGCCGAGTCGACGAAGGGCACCCCCGACATGTCGATCAGCAGCCGCTTGCTGGAGGCCATCTCGGCCAGCGCCTGGCGGAACTGGCTGACGGTGAACGCGTCCAGCTCGCCTACCGGCCGACAGATCGTGTAGCCCTCGGGCGTTTGGTCCTGGTGGATCGTGAGCATTGGGGATGCTGCCTCCCGGCCGGGCCGCCAACTGTACCGGGATGGTACCCAGCGCTCGCCCGGCGGTATCTTCCGGGGGTGCCCGACATCCTGATCGCGACCGACGCCCTCTCGGTGTACCGGGAGTTGGCCTCCGTGCTTTCGGGCCCTGAGTCCACCGTACGCTGGGTGAAAGCCGGCCAGGACGTCGGCCCTGAGCACGACCACCGGCCTGCCGACCTGGTGGTGCTCGACCTGCAGATCGGCACCATGGGCGGCTACGCCGTGGTCCTCGACCTACGTCTCGACGTCGACGCCGGCCGGCTGCTGCCCGTTCCGGTCCTGCTTCTGCTCGACCGCCGCGCCGACGTGTTCCTGGCCCGCCGCTGCGCAGTCGACGGCTGGCTGGTCAAGCCGCTCGACCCGATCCGGCTCCGCCGGGCGTCCGCCACGCTGCTCGACGGCGGCACCTGGCAGGATCCGACGCTCCGCCCGGATCCCGTCGCCGTGCCCGCCTGCACCCCCGGGTAGCCGCTCCGGGTGGGCTGCTAGGATCCAGGGTTCCGGGAAGTAGCGCAGCTTGGTTAGCGCGCAGCGTTCGGGACGCTGAGGCCGCGGGTTCGAATCCCGCCTTCCCGACTGGCGAAAGCGCTGGTCAACCGGTGTTTTTGTTGTCCACAGGCTCGACGGGGCGGGCCGCAGACCACAGACAGACCACAGGCGTTGTGGTCCGTGACGGCCCCTCCCGGCCGCCAACGGTCATCGACGGGCAGAGGTCGAGGGCACCAGACGAGGACCACCGCGATCGCCCGGGCTGTCCGGCGAGGCGATCGCTGCCTGGGGCCCTGGGCCCCTTGCAACCTTCCCGAAAGCCCGCACGGTGAGTTACACTTGCTGCAGTTAGGAGGGGTGGTGATGGCTGACCCGACGAAGTACTTCGGATTCTCCACCGGCAGCGCCTGGCGTGACACGTTGCGCGCAGGCGGGGGTGTTCGTGCCGTCATCCTGGCCGACGGGCAGAAGCTCGACGTCGATGACGACCAGGCCGCCGTGCTCGAGGCGGTCCTGTCCACCGACGATGACCTCTCCCCGGCGGAGGCCGCCCGGTTCCTCGGCGTCTCCCGTCCCATGGTTATGCGCTGGATAGGCGAAGGCAGCCTGGCCGACCGGCCGGTCGGCACTCACCATCGCATTCCCCGCGCGTCGGTGCTTGCGCTTTCCGAGCGCCGCGCCGCCGCCGGCCGTGCCGTCACCAACCTGCGGAGGCAGCCGAGGCGAGTGACCCCGCGGCGGTCGAGCGGGTGAACGCCGCCCGCCAGCGGGCCGCTGCCCGGGTGGCCGCCCGCGACGCCAGGCGGGCTGGTGTCGCCCGAGCCTGACGACTCGTTCCCCGACGTCAACGCCGTCCCCTACGAGCTTCGCTTCACCCGGCTCGCCCTCGGGACCTCGGCTGCCCGAGAGACACTCCGGCCGGGGATCTCCCCAGTGTGCTCGGCGCAGCCAGATGGCCGGCGATCGTGGAGGAGTTCCAGGACCAGCGTGGGATCAACCCGGAGACGACCGGCGGGACGTTGGCCCGCTGCGGCTACCCGGCTGTAGCCGAACTGCACGGGCCTGCCGGTGGGCGGGCCGCCACCTGGTACGACCGCGACAGCGAAGTCGTGTGGTTCCTCGCCTTCGACGCGCAGCACCGCTACGAGCGGCTGGAGACCCGGGCGGCCAACGGTGACTGATGCCCAGCGTCGACGACGAAACTGACCCGGAGCTTGAGCGTGAGAAGCGAGAGTTCGACGACAGGGTCCGCGATGACCTGCGCAAGCTGGCCAAAGACGCCGCCGGCCGGCCAGGTGAGATCGTGCGTGGACGGGTCGGGAACCTGCTGCGCCTGGAAGCCACCGTCACGGCCATCACCGTCAGCAGCGGAGCGCTGATGGACCCGTTCGTCTCCGTCCGGTTTCCGCTTCGCCCAGATGGGACACCCGCACCACCCGGCTGGCCGGCCGGCGACCTCCCCGACCGGCTGGTCTCGTTGGTTTGCGACGAGGAGCGCCCGTGGGATTCCCCTCAGCAGGTGCCAGACGGCGCGGGTGGCACCCGCCCGATCCGCCACGACGAAGAGCTGGTGCTGCTGGTCCCGAACTGCGACCCGGCTGACTTCGGGCTCTGAACAAGTTCCCGCATGGGTCCGGCGTTGCGCCACCTACAGTGGCGGCTGTCTGCGGGGCTCTGCCCAGATCGCCGAGTCGGGCGCGGTTGGGCCGGTTGCCCATGACACGGCCGCAGAACGCCCTGATCTGCGCTCAGCCCTCACGGCTGCGCGTGTGGCGGGGTCAGCACCCGCATTCCTCTCCGTTCCAAGCTCCAAGGCCTTCCCGGA